>JANLSA010000314.1:0-7275 GCA_031362085.1 Bacteroidota bacterium
GTATAAATCAGGTTTGATAATATCCTGCTTGCATAGGCCCCTCTGCTAAATCCAAATAAAAAAATACTATCTCCTTTTTGATAGTTTTTACATAAATAATAATAGGATTCCCGAACCCGTTTAGCTGAACCGATACCTAAAGCCATGCCAAGAACTTTATAACCATTTCCTACTCCTTCTGTATAAAAAGATGCAATACCTTCTTTTTTCAAGTTATGCAATTTGATAACATTCGTATTGCTTTCAGGGTTGTTGGCTGTTCCATCTATAAATACAGTCAGTGCTTGAGGAGTAATTGTAGCTTTCCTGGGTGTTTCAATAAATACATTTGAACAACCGGTTAAGAAAAATAATATGATTGTAATGCAGAATAATTTGACAGCCATTGTAATTAATTATTTAAAATCTGAATTCGCTGGGGTAATTAGTTTTAGATAATGTATTAAATGAAAAAAATCGGAGATCTAAACCAAAATTTGAATCGATTAA
Organism: Bacteroidota bacterium; assembly: GCA_031362085.1. Classification (GTDB taxonomy): domain Bacteria; phylum Bacteroidota; class Bacteroidia; order Chitinophagales; family Chitinophagaceae; genus VBAR01. The sequence goes on from JANLSA010000314.1 coordinate 490, forward strand.
TGAAAGCATGATAAATTGAAATCAGTTAATCTCTGTCCAGCTAAGTTAAACTTAGAATACCAATTGAAAATAAATATATAGTTGAATCATTACCAGTCACGACACTTTGGGAACAAGTCATCATTCTATTATTTTCTTGGAACACTACTGACAAACGAGAAAGAAAACCATTTCAGTTTATTTAGCATAAACCACGAAATTTATTTCTAATTCTTTAAACGCTAACCGGCGGGTAATTTATTAATTACTTTTGATTGAATCCCGGGTTGTGTAATTTGTAATAACAGTGTTTAATAATTTTTCGATTGAGACATCTATAAAATCATGCTTCCAGTGCAATTCGAACTCTTCATTTAAAATACTATAAAAATCTTTTGACAATGTAACAATACATTTTATGGGTTTATCATTGTCTTTATGACTAGGCAGGTAAAATATTGAATACCTGGATTGATTTTCCCCCCATTTATTATCTATAAAAAAACTCTGTGAAGGGATAAAATCATCTTTGCAAATTCTAACAATTACCCGGTCCAAGACATTCGGTATGTCTTTATATTTTATCAGTAACAATTTTGAAAATATTTGTAAATTCTTCAATTTCGGAATAAAATGAGCACTATCCTGTCCAAAATTATAGCTTTGAATCAAAAGAATTTTTAATTGAAAATTCGGGTTGCTAAACCATTTCATTTTAAGTTCTTTATGCTCATCAGTTGCAAAAGCAAGGGGTGGGTTAAACCATTTAAAGGTACCTGCAGCATCCCGCCATATTGCACTATCAATGGGTTCTTCTATTCGAAGTGAATTTTCCAAATCAGCATTCATAAAATTCACTTTTGATTGATTTGTTAGTTTTTTATAACCTAAAAATCCGGAAAGGATTAAAATAAAAATTAAAAATCCGCCACTTGCCTGGCTGATTTTAACACCCACGAATGAAATTTCTTTTGTCTCAATTTTTCCAATCATTAAAAAACTTAACAGGCCAAGTGAAAAAGCAATAAGAATGATTGCAATTAATTCTCTGTGAAAACCGTAATAGATACTCATAACAACACCTGATAGCATTAACAACAGGGCAATAGAAATAGTAATCGTATCTTTTGTGCCGAATTTTATTATGCTCCTGGTTTTTTTTGTGTCTGTTTTTTTTTCTGGCTTAACAGGTGGTGGTTGCATTGGAATTTTTTACTAATATAATCCAGGAATCTGGTCACAGCAAAAAATAAAATAGTTTCTTGTCTCTTCCCGTTTCTTTGCCGGGTTCAAGGCTGAAAGTGGAATAAGTTTTTTTGTTTCTACATAAATATTTGTTTTGTGATTTTCTAAAACAATCAATAGCTTTCCACATCTGGTTATGCGGTTGTTATTCCTGTTGTAAATTTGTTGAAGCAAAATATTACAATCAACCGGAATAATATTTATTTTTTGTAACATATCGGATAACGGGAGTAGTTTATACATCAGGGTCGGCTTTGCCAGACCCCCGATGAGATAGTTTCATAATAGTGAAAAATTAATTGAAGACCCCCGAAGGAACAGAAAAAATAATAACTATCTGTTATCTTTTTATTCTTTTGCAAATTCCATCGTATTTCGGAGAACACCGTATAGAATGGGGAACACCTGCAATGGCGAAAGAAAATTAAACAATCTTCTTAGGCGGTAAATCAAAAGCAATCGCTTCATGTTCAAAATGCCCATTATGTGAGCCATCACAAAACGGTTTATTTTTTGAAAGACCACAACGGCAAAAGGAAACAATTTCTCTTCCTTGTAAATTATAAACACCGCCGTTTCTATCCACTACTTCAAAATTGCCATCCACTTTCAATGACCCGTTATTATTAACGGTGATTTTTGTTTTTGACATTTTATTTTTTAAAATTATTTTCTAAATGAAACTGTTTGTGCCAAATCTAATTCATTTTATATTTAAAATGGGACTAAGTTCAATCGGGCTTACTAAGATATGTTAATGCAAACATCAGAATAAACCCCGTTTATTAAACCGGGACCAGTATTGCCAGTGTTCATTCAGTATGGTGTCTTTATCAGGAAATTCCCGTCGCCGTATATTAGTTTTCACAGGATAATAAGATAAATTTTCTTCAATATCTATCTGCGATTTTTCAGATAAACTCTTCCTGATATAAATTTTAATAGTGCTGTCTTTAAAAACATCAAATCCATAAATAAAATCTTTTTCGAGTTTAGTGAAGTATGGTTCGATCTTAGGAGCTAGTTCCGGTTGCAATTTCTTAAACACATCATCCTGATCAGAAAGAGGCAAGTATCTGTAAGCACGATAAGATTCATTTACATTCATATGTTGTTGAAAAAAAGAAAATTTTTCCAAAATCGCAGATGCTAAGCTGTCATACACCGGAAGCTTTTCGATGACCTTCGGATCAAACTTATAGTTTTTATAGACAACAGAAACTTCCTCAGAATCGGAGTGGCAGCCCATTGCAAGGGATAGAAATAATAATATAGATAATCTTGCCAAAAATGAGTGTAAGAAGTATTGCATCTATCTATTAGTTGTTTGTTTCAAATTTAATTCATTTTCAATTTAAAAAGATTAATCGGAAGACCTGATAGAACTGAAATGGTTTTCAATCGTTGTAAAATTTATCATCTTTCCATTTTACAGGATTATTTATAATGTAATCGGAAATGCGTTGATAAGATTGTTCATTACGAATGATGTGTTCATAATAATTCCGTTGCCATAATTTTCCCATGTATGGTGCGGGGTTTACCTCTGCCCATTTTTGTTTGAATATTTTCAGGCATTCATTTGCCACCAACGATTTGTATGCGCCAACAATATCGCCAACGGATTTTGAATTTCTGGTAGGGGCGGGGCTTGCCCCCGCCCTAATTTCATCCATAATCGAATTATCATAATGGGCAACCGAATCATCATTATAAACAATCGCATTATCATCATGGGCAACCGCATCATTATGGTCAGGTGTGGTTGTATTATTTCGGTCAGGGATGTTTGTGGTATTCGGGGCAGGGGTGTTTGTGGTATTCAGGGCAGGGGTGAACCCTGCCCCTACGGCATCCGTCAACACAATTATCCCGTGCATATGATTCGGCATTATTTGAAAAACATCCAATTCCATATTCGTAAATCGTTCCGGTAATTTTTGCCATTGTTCATAGGCAATAGACCCGAATTCATTCAATTCCATTTGGGCACCCGACGGAGATGCCCCGGCGATTTTTCCAAATAAACATTTCCGATCCTGTACACAAATGGTAATAAAATACAAACCAGCCTGCGAATAATCATATCCTTTCAGCCGGATGCTTCTGCGATGATGGATATTTGAATTATACATCCCCGTATTGGTATTGATTTTTAATTGTGATTTTTTTTACATCAATAAAATTTGCATCGACCCTTTTTCTTTTCCTTACTGATAACCCTACGCTGATAATTCCTTTTTTTGCAGATTGATTGGAAGACTCTGAAGGAACTGTAATTTTATTTGTTCTTATAAATCTCCTTTAGCAAAATTGTGTGACGCACAAAGAACTTGAAGATTTTCTAAAATCGTTTCGCCGCCTTTTGAAGATTAATCTGAAGAGCCTGATGGAACTGAAATGAATTCTATACTAATAAATTATTTTTATTAAGGAAATCCCATAACCTTTTTTGTATTTTAGCCTCTTCTTCCTTAACACTATGAAATTTCTTTTCTTTAAAAGAATAATATTTAGTAGCAAATTCCTCATCCAATGAATAATCAAGAATTTCGGGTAGAACATTTTGAGGTATATTGGCAATAATTTCTTCTTCAATTTGTGACCTTATTTCATCTAGTGCATACCACTTATAATAATAGTTCATTATGCCATAATGAAATCGCATATTAATAAACTGTTGAGTAATCTTTCCTTCCTCACGACCTTTATATAATTTATCCAGACAGTTTGCAAAACATTGGGGAATAAAATATTTATAACTACTTTTTGATTCGAAGAAAGTGTGCTTAAATTTAAGAACACCATTTTCATATTCTTCCGGATACGTTGGGTGTTCACCTCCATAAATATCAAGCCAATTAGAAATAACGTCAAAGGTTTCAGCTATTAGCCAATGATAGTTCGTCTCATATTCTTTTTTAGAATCTCTGTTAATCGGCATATTGGTTATCATTCTTCCAATCATTTCTGAAAAAAGAGTACGCATATGTCCATTGAACGTAGAAAGATTATCTATGTCAATTTTATTGCTAATTGCATTTGAATACATTAATCCAACAAACTTAATGTGAAAATAAATTGGCAAATCATACCCTTGCTCTTCTCGTATAAATTTATAATCATGTTGCTGGGTATAAATGCTATTCTCCTTCATTTTTTCGGCTTTCAAATGCGTTTGTATTGTATCATACATTAACGGAAAAATTTCGTTGTTAATATTTTGCTTAAGATTCTTTACCAAAATTGTTTGGAGAAAAGGAGAATTCGCCAATACCTTATTTGATTCTCTATGTTCTTTGATTTCTATATAGTATGCCGACTGAGTATCTGCGAGAAAAATGGTGAATAAGTTTCTAAAATCTGATTCATTATTGTAATTACCCCAGTTTTTGGAAAGATATGAGGGTTGATATTGAGCAACCCCTTTCAAGAAAACAGGATTAAAAAGAATTGGCTCATATAATTCCAAGTCCTTCTCAGAAATATTATCAGGAGTATATCTTGTAAAGAGAGTAAAGAATCTATTAAAAGTTAATTCGCTCAACAATTTATTATAGTAATCTATTGTATTTCTGCTAACCCTATTTTTCGGTCGTATCCAGAAAAGTCGAATTAATATCCAAATAAAAATAATATAGAAAAGGCCGAATGCAATACTGCTTGGTTCAACTCCATTTTGAATTGTAAATGATTTTAAAAAATCTATTCTGTTCATTAATTTGGGAAATAGAATCAGGTAAGGTATAATTATAACAAGTGTTATTAATATAACTCCAGATTCTATTTTACCGAGCTTGTATTCCAAAAGCTTTCTTTCTTCTTTCGGAAAAAATGCAAGAACAGCAATGAATACTGTTATTATTGTAAGCCAACTATTAATATCCATTTGTAGTTACACGGCTGTTGGTATTTTTATCTTCCCAATAGCTGAATTAAAGGTACTCAAAAAAGAGAAGGGGGGTTTTCAAAATGCTGAGTAGCGAACAGAACCCTGAAAAGTGCGACGCAACGAAAGCTCAATAGTAGTACTTCAGCCGGCTACATAACCCTTCGTCTTCGCTCAGGATTAACTTCCAAACCTTACCTTTGCCGCCATTTATGAAGTACGCAAACGAAATACAAAGAAGAAAGACTTTTGCTATCATCAGCCACCCCGATGCGGGTAAGACAACACTTACAGAAAAGTTTCTGTTGTTTGGTGGTGCTATACAGGTGGCGGGTGCGGTAAAAAGTAATAAGATTAAAAAATTTGCTACCAGCGATTTTATGGAAATAGAAAGGCAGCGGGGTATTTCTGTTGCCACTTCGGTTATGAGTTTTGAGTATAATAAATTTTTGATTAACCTGCTGGATACTCCCGGTCACAAAGATTTTGCTGAAGATACTTTTCGTACCCTTACTGCCGTGGACAGTGTAATACTGGTGGTGGATAGTGTAAATGGTGTGGAAGCACAAACAAAACGATTGATGGAAGTATGCCGTATGCGGGATACACCGGTGATTGTATTTATCAATAAAATGGATCGGGATGGTAAGAACCGTTTTGATTTGCTGGAAGAAATAGAGAAAGAACTTTCCATCAACCTGCACCCCATGACATGGCCTATCAATAGCGGTAAAGAATTTAAAGGCGTATATAACCTGGATAATAAAAATCTTCGTTTGTTTTCGGCACACACAAAAGGAACGGATGATGAAGTTTCAATAAATAATCTGAATGATAAGATTGTGGATGAACTGTTGGGCGAAAAAGATGCCATGCAACTAAGAGAAGATGTGGAGTTGGTGGATGGTGTACATGGTGCGTTGAATGTAAATGATTACTTAAGTGCAAAAGTGGCGCCTGTGTTTTTTGGAAGTGCTATTAATAATTTTGGTGTAAAAGAAATGCTGGATACGTTTGTCCGCATAGCTCCCTTGCCTAAGAGCCGCGAAACATCTGTACGAATGCTGGATGTAAATGAAGATAAGATGAGTGGTTTTGTTTTTAAGATTCATGCCAATCTTGATTTAAAACACCGTGACCGGATTGCATTCTTTCGTGTATGCAGTGGTAAGTTTTCACGCAATACTTATTATCATCATGTTCGGTTAAATAAAGATGTCCGGTTCAGTAATCCCTATTCATTTATGGCAAGGGATAAAAGTATTATTGATGATGCGTATGCTGGTGATGTGGTTGGTTTGTTTGATACCGGTAATTTTAAAATCGGTGATTCCTTAACCGAAGGAGAAAATTTTTATTTTACAGGTATTCCATCTTTCTCCCCGGAGATATTTAAAGAAGTAGTGAATAAGGACCCGATGAAAACAAAACAACTGGAAAAAGGTTTGCTGCAGTTAACAGATGAAGGCGTGGCGCAATTGTTTACGCAGTTTGGCGGTAATAAAAAAATTATTGGTTGTGTAGGTGAACTGCAGTTTGAAGTAATTCAATACCGGTTGCTGCATGAATATGGAGCATCAGTTATTTTTAATAATCTTCCGTATTACAAAGCCTGTTGGCTTGCAAGCAAAGACCCGAAGAAGCTGGATGATTTTGCAAAATTTAAACAGGCA
>JANLSA010000317.1:0-9790 GCA_031362085.1 Bacteroidota bacterium
ATATAAATATTTTACCTCCATGGTATTTAACTGACCTGGCCGAAATAATTTTCTTATTACTTGCACTGAGTTCTGTTGCAGCTATTTTTTATTTTATTTCAAGAAATAAATACCAGAAAAAGCTGAGAAGGTTACGGATGGACCAGGAAGTACAGAAAGAAAAGCAAAGGCTAAGCCGCGACCTGCACGATAATCTTGGCTCTCAGATCACCTGGTTATCGAATAATATTACACAATTAGAAAATGCCCAGCAGAAGGATCAACCGGTAGAACAAAAAATGAACCGCCTGAAAGAAGGCACTGGTGAACTGATGCAAACATTAAGAGAAACAATCTGGATTTTAAATAAAGATAAAATCAGCGGCATTGACTTTTTTGATAAACTGGTAAATCATGCTGCAAGATATATAGAGGCCTATCCATCGATGCAGTTGCAAACTGAAGAAAATATTGCTGTTGGTTTTCAATTGAACTCAGGGCAGGCACTGCAACTATTCCGCATTTGCCAGGAAGCAGTTACCAATACATGTAAACATGCGCAGGCCAATTTGCTTTCTATTAAAGCAACTTCTGGCAATGAACATTTCACTATTACTATCAGCGATAATGGAAAAGGATTTGATCTGAACAATAATGAACTCACAGGCCATTATGGTTTACAAAATATGAAACAGAGAGCTGAAGAAAGTAATCTTGATTTTATCATTATTTCTTCTCCCGGTAATGGAACAACCATCACTGTTTCTGTAGAGAAATAATCTCCCCCCATCAGAATTACTAATTAAAATACTCTCCCGGGAGTATTGCTCCTGAGTTTCAAAGCATATAGTTTCGTCCATTAAAATACCTGTTGATGAAAAAAATTGCCATCTTGCTTTTTAGCTGTCTTATTAGTTTTTTCATCCCCGCACAGGTAAATGAAATAATTGTGCTACAGGAAAATTTCCCGGATAACTATAATCTCTGGGGTTTATTTTCGGATAAAGATGGGTCAGTTTCAATGACCGATGGCAAATTGATTATAGAAAATACAACAAAAACAACCCTTGCCACCGGCATCAATGTTTACCTTGACACCCTCCATGATTTTTCTATCACTGCATTTACTTCTCTTATTACCAGTCACCTGCTGGACGGCTATGGTTTATTTTTTGGCGCAAAGGATGTTAATAATGGTTATTATTTTCTTATTAGCTCTAACGATAAAGGTGGCGATTGGCGTGTTACAAAATATGAAGATGGAAAAGAAATGCCATTTACCAAATGGGCAGTAAGCAGTGCCATAAAACCAGGAAAAAATATAAATAATGCGCTATCAGTAAAACAGGAAAATGGAAACTGGATCTTTTATATTAATGATCAGCAGGTAGGCACTATAAAAGCACAGCATTTTTTTGGAAATAAAGTAGGGTTTGATGTTGACAATATACAAAAAGTGGCTTTCAGCAACCTCACAGTTGCAAATAATTACAATCGAATTAGCAGTAGCGGTAAACTTTGCGAAATATTACCAGCCATTAATGAACAGTCCAAAACAAACTTTTATCATATTAATACCGGTAAAATAGCAGAGGAACAATATGGCAGAAGAACAAGAGTAGCGAAAGCTAATGGCCAGGTTAAGTATGAACCGAGTATTGCTATTACAGATGCTGAGTTTAATTACATCGGATTTAGTGATGGTTCTTATGAATATATATCCAGAGCAGGTAGTTATGGTAAACCGGAAGATGCGATAAAAAAATCGGATTCATTAAGTAAACAATTAAGTGCTTGTCTTAAAAATTTTATCATTACAAAATTACCCGGTAAATCAGGCGAATTACCAGTTTATCGTATAACCGAGAAAATAAATGGTGGTTACAAATCAGGAGAGAACTTTATCCGTATAGCCAAAGACAGCTCATTAAGAATGTCACGGTATTTTGTCAATATTGTGATTTCAAATGTCCGGGGTAAGTCAATAACCCTTATTACCAATAAATCAGATAACTCAAAATTAGCTGTTCAGCTAAAACATTTAAGAGGATACTCGGCAAAAAAATTTAAAGATATACTGGGAGAATTTATTCCGGGAAGTAATGCAATAGGAACCTGGAACAGGGAATATAATACCAGTTACAAAGTTGAAAATGCCAAAAGGAATTACATAAGAACTATTGGTGATGAAAAGGACGCTATTATCCCGACTTATTTTTATGCAGTGTTTGGAGAAAATATGATTGAAAAAGATGGTACAGCCCTTTTCAACAACATGTTTGAAAAACTTAAAAAAGCATTGGGCAGTGAAATGGTTTACTCTGTAATGGATGACTGGACGAAGGGGGTGGCTGCTGAATACAAACTAATCTCTTTTACCAATAAACAAGATGATAAACATTATGTATATGATTTAAAAATAGAAAGAGAAAAAGGAAAATACAAAGTTGAGATAGCTGTCTATTAAAATACTCTCCCGGGAGTATTGATTGGACTTTCCAATACAGATAGCTTCGATAAATAAAAAATCGGTTATGAAAAAACTACTTGCCTTCTGCCTTTGCAGTTTAATTTATTCTTTCTTAACTGCCCAAATCTCAAAAGTAAAAGATATTTATATCGCCGGATATGAAAGTAACGGAACAAAATCTGTAGCCAAATACTGGAAAAATGGAATGGCAACCAGCCTGTCTGACGGCACTAATGATGCTTCAGCACAATCTATAGTTGTTTCCGGTGCCGATGTGTATGTAGCCGGATATGAGAATAACGGTGGGAAAAGTGTAGCCAAATACTGGAAGAATGGAATTGCAACTAATCTAACTGACGATACAAGTAGAGCTTACGCATATTCTATAGCCGTTTCCGGAACCGATGTGTATGTAGCCGGGCAAGAGTACAAGGGGATAATAAATATAGCCAAGTACTGGAAAAATGGTATTGCTACAAACCTTACTGACGGCACTGAATATGCCCAGGCAAAGTCAATAGTTGTTATTGGAACCGATGTATATGTAGCCGGAATAGAAAAGAAAAATTATATATGGATAGCTAAATACTGGAAAAATGGAATAGCAACAAACCTGACTGATGGCACTAAAGATGCTGATATAATATCAATACTTGTTTCCGGAAAAGATGTGTATGTAGCCGGGTCTGAGTCTAACGGTAAAAAAGATGTAGCTAAATACTGGAAAAATGGAATTGCAACCACCCTGTCTGATGGTGCTGCAAGCGCCTTTCCACACTCTATAGATGTTGAAGGAACTGATGTGCATGTAGTCGGGATCGAGTACAATAGTAGTTTTCATACTGTAGCCAAATACTGGAAAAATGGAATATTAACCAACCTGTCTGACGGTACTAAAGATGTTAATCCAAATTCCATAGTCGTTGCCGGAAACGATGTTTATATAGCCGGAAGCGGGTATAACGGTAAACATACCGTGGCCCTATTGTGGAAAAATGGTGTGGCAACTCCCATTAGTACTAATACAAATTTATCTTCAGGAGCGACGTCTCTTTATATAACCAAATAGAATAGATTTTAACTGATGGATGACCGAAAGATGAAGCTTGTAATAAATACTACATCGGGAGTTTTGTCCTGGCTTTAAAGAGAAAATAGTTTAGTCACTATAAATGAACATCATGAAAAAATCCATCTTCAATTTTTCCCTTGCAGCATCATTGATTTTATCTGCAACAATAGTTTCTGCCCAATTAAAAGAAGTTGATGAAAAAAAAGAATTCATAGGATTATCCTTTCTTTCATTGCCGGATTATTCAACGCTGGATTATTTTAAGCAGGGCCCTGATTTTAATCTTTATGAACTTAAGACGCCAAGATCATTTACAACAGCAGAATATTCGATTTCGAAGATATATATCACTATCAAAAAAGGAAGGATCATGGATTTTATCTGTGTGATAGACAGTGATAAAGATTATGAGAATATTGTAAAAGAATTAAAAAATACTTTTCCCACACAGGTAGAAGTAAAGAATAACACAACTTTTCATGGAAAAAATATTGTTTTCCTCCCGCAAAAAAATAATACTCAAAAAACACTTTTTATTGCCACCGGCCAACCTGATACGATACCCGACATTAAAGACAACAGCGGAATAATTGATTTATTAGACAAACCATTTTCAGATGAAGCGGTTCAACACTTTGTAACTTCTATTCCCGGAAAATACAAGAAGAAAAAATTGAAATACGGTTTTGAATTAATTTGGGAAAAGAGTGGCGTATACATGTTTGTCAATAGTAATAATAATGTTGGAATTATTAGCATAGTTTTTAATCCCTTCTTTGAAAATTATGGGATAAAAGAAAAATTTACAGCCCTTATTCCCCTGCCTTATGGTATTACAGAAAACACGAATCCCTATCAACTGATAGATATGTTTGGTAAACCTGATATCCCCGACCAGGCTTTATTTTGGCCCAGATTCAATAAGTACAAAATTGAGGCAGAATATTTTACCCGGAATAGCCCTCCCGTTTCAGAATTAAAAATTGAAAAGCTGACTTTTATTAAAAAAAATTGAGTTGCAGATATTATAAAACCACAACAAAAAAGTATTTAGTGTTTATACTAATTAAAGAATAAATACTCTCCCGGGAGTATTGCCGGTGTATTGCCTAAACGATAGTTTCGTAACATAACATCAAAAAAATCATCATGAAACGACTATCAATCTTCTGCTTATTTGCTTTGCTCTGTTTCTCATCTATGGCACAACTGAAAGAAATTTTTAACGAAGACTTTTCTTCAAATAAGAATAAGTGGATCACCGGGGAGATTGAAAAGCTGTCAGTAAAAGTTGAAAACGGGAAATATATAATTGACAGCAAAATGAAAAATACGGTTACCCCGCAGGTTTTGGCCGGTGTGGACAGTTCAAAAGATTTTACTATCGGGGCAAGTATTAAATCTGTTTCTGTAAACGGAACAGCTGAATATGGGTTAATTTTTGGGTCAAACAAATATGCTTACTACTGTTTTACTGCAAACATTAATGGAGTATATGGATTGTATTATGTAATAAATAATTCAATAAAAGAAATTATTCCCCTTTCAAAAACCGCTTACCTGAAACAAGGTCTTAATCAAACCAACAGGCTTGACGTGAAAAAATCGGGGAAACTCTGGAAGCTTTTTATTAATGATTCGCTGGTAAACAGTACAGGCTCCAGAAAATTTTATGGGCCATTTATTGGAGTGATGGCTGAAAATATGAAAACAGAATTTGATGATCTGAAAATAACGGGCAGATCAGTGGCTACTTCTGGTAATCTATGCACCCTTTTTCCTTTAATTTTTAATAGTGCTAAAAACAATTTTGAATATATAAAAGGGCCCCCGCAGGACAATACTGATACAACTCTTTGTTATTCGTCCATTCAATTAGCTGAAGATAAAGATTTAGAGCTTGATTTTTTTCCCGAAAAAAGCCTGCTTTATGCGATTATAAAAAATAATAATACCAGTGCTGATGCCATCAAATTCAATGACAATCTTGTTATCCAGTTACGCAAATGTCTGCCGGGATATATATTTACTATGTCAAAAAACGAAAAAGGGTTACCTCAATATACTATCACCGAAAAAATAAAATCAGCAGGCAAACAACCATTAGCAATATTGGGCATTTCGGAATCTGAGTTTTTTATTACTACATTAAATATTATCTCCACCAAAGAAATTATTGCTCCGCAGGAAAAAAAACCAACATCCGGCTGGATAGTGAATGATGATTTTAGAGACAACCGCAATGGTTGGTTAGTTGATTCTACAAATGCCGATTTTGCATCCTACTTTAAAAAAGAAATGTTTAAGAAGAATATAGAATATTTTTTGGATAACAAAAATAAAACGAATAGCCATTTCCTGGCAATAGATAATGTTATTTACAATGAAAAAAATAATTACAAAGTTGAATTTGAATTCAACGACTACACAGGTGATGATAATAAAGGGAATGGTCTGATTTTCGGATGTGATAAAATGGCCAAAAATTATTTCCGGTTTGTAATAACTCAAACCGGGTCGTTCAGAATTGATAAAATAACAGAGCAAGGTGAAACCGAGATACAGGAATGGAAAAAATCTGATGTTATTTTTTCAAATAATAAATTGGGTATCATAAATATAAAAGGTCTTTGGAAATTTTATATTAATAATAAAGAAGTTTATTTCTGCAAATCTCAACCACTTTTTGGAAATGGAGCAGGATTTTATATAGGACCAGAGTGTGCCTTTTTTTGTATGTCCTTCAAAGCATACGATTGGACAGTAGCCGCTAAATTTCCGGCAGAACCTAAAGAATTTATATACAAAAATATTTTAATGGACATCTTCAGGTCAAATGAAAATAACTGGAGTACTATTGACGATGCTGATGTAACCGCTTCTGTAAATGATTTTGGCTATCAATTAGAAAATAAAAATAGCGGCTTTTATATGCCTGCATATAATTCAGCCTGGACGGTAAACGATGATTTTATTGCCGAAACCAGAGTAATGCATACCAGTGGTAATGATCACGAAGGGTATGGTCTTTCATTAGGAAAAAAAGATGCCAGCAATGCATATGTTTTTATGATTGATAATTTCGGAATGTACCGTATCGGTTATTACGATAACGATGTTTGGAAAGATATAAAGGGATGGACGGAAAATAAAATCATAGAATCAGCCATAACCACAACAGACAAATTTAAGATTACCGCCAATACGCTCAGGTTTGAAAATATCCTGGGTGAATGGAAATTTTATATCAACGATTTACTCGTCTATAATTGTAAGTCTAAAGAAATATTAGGCAGGGGCACTGGCTTTTTTGTAGAAGGTAAACAAACGGTAGTGTATCATGTTATCAAAATTAACCAGGTCACTTTTCCTTCTGAATAAATCAAATCATAATTCATACTTCACTAACTACGCTATTGCATAAATACTACAGCGAGAGTATTGACCATCAATTCAGTGGATGATAGTTTCGTAATTAAAGGGATCATTGTGAATAAGCCACCATACATTTTGAATTTTATGTATCCTGCACCTCACCTGATCTCATTTCATTTTTACTAAACTTTAATTTGACATTTATACCCATATACAATTTTAAATAATGACCGGATGATTACAGTTTTTTCTAAAAATAATTGAAATAGGCCAGCAGGATGAAAAGATTAATTGCCTTATAGATATTGGTTATTATCTCGAATTACCTGATTCAAACCAGAATGATATCCGGATCGAGTTGCATGCATCACATCAGGATGGAGAAACAGATAAAGGATTTGGAATGTGCTTTTGGGAACAAAGACATTGATAATACATTCATTTTTACAATAGCCGCCAATGGCACTTATGAAATAGAATATCGGGAAAAATAAATACTCTCACTGGTGTGTTATCCGTGAAAGAAATAATAGTTTCAAAAGCTCCGTTGGCAGTTGCTGCATGTATCAAAGCTGCCAATGCTTTATATGATGAAAGTAAAAATGGTTTTGAAGTAGAAGTAGAAGAATTTGAAAAATGCTTCGGGACAGAGGATATGAAAGAAGGTGAATTTGCATTTCTGGAAAAAAGAATAGCAAATTTCACTGGTAAATAATTTCTATAAGATATATAATATAAAAAAGGCTGCCCGATTGGACAGCCTTTGCATTTTATAGATACTAATTTTATTCTTTCACAAACTTCACACTCTTAACGGTAGTTCCGTTATTTACATTCAGCAAATAAATTCCAGATGACAGTCTTGAAATATTTAGTTCACTGTTTGCTTTGGTTGCTATCTGACGCATTACTAATTTACCCATTACATTATAAACTTTTATATCGGCAGTAGTTTGCAAACCATCTATTGCTACGTTCAGCTTATTATTTGCCGGGTTAGGAAATAAATTTACGTTGATTGAACCTGCTGTTATCAATCCGCCATCGCCTCTTGTAGTTGTACCATTTGCCTGTACCCGAAGTGTATAGCAAGATGTTGCGCTGTTTGCATTGGCTTTCGGATACACCTGCACATAATAAAAACCGGCTGCTACAGTTGCATTGATTGTTTCATTTGCTGTTCCGTTATTGGCAGATGTCACTAAAATAGTACCTGCACTGTTCAACAAACGCAAATTATAGTTGGCAGGTAAAGTTGTTAGCGTTATTACAACTGGTCCTCCTGTAGTAACATTAAACCTGTAATAATCCACATCACCGGATGGAGAAATTGTTCCTTTTACATCTGTATTGAATGGAATAACTGCTGCCCCACTACCTAATGTATTATTAGTGCTTACATCATAAATACCCGGACATGGAGAAACAATTGCCATAGTTGTAAACTGAGCAGCTATATAATTACCATTACCACCACTACAATTTGATCTTACTCTCCAATCATATAAAGTACCGGAAGCTAAACCAGATAAATTTACAAAGAGTGAAGATGTGCCTGTTGCAGCATTAATCCATGTTCCGGAAGAAGGGACTTTAAAGTCCACATCATAACTTAATGCATTTGCTACGGAACTCCAGTTAACCGTTGCACTTGTTGTAGTAATTGCGTTTGTGATTAATCCGGTAACATCACCACATACAGGCGGTGCGCCAATTGTGAAATTGGTATTTGAAATATCAAAGAAAATATTTCCAACAGCTTCCACTTTTATACGGTTGGTTGTTCCGGTTGTATTCGGAACCGTTATAACTTCTGAACCATCATTCGGAGTATTTGCAAGCAATGTTGTGCTGAATGTATTGCCGCCATCTGTTGATAAAAGAATATTTACATTGGCGCAGCTAACAGGTGCGGCAGTTGTGTTATTTACACTCCAGGTTACAGTTGCTGATGAACTGGCATTCCATGTAATATTTGTATTGGGAGATGTAACTGCAAAAGGGCCAGAAGTATTACTAACTGTAACTACGGCATCTGTAAAAGCAGTTTGTCCGATTTTTGAGCCGGCAACATATGGATTATTATCTCTTACTGTTACTCTGAAGTTTAAGGTTCTGGAAACAGAACTCAGCGCTTCAATATTTGTAGCTGCATCACCACCAGGTAATGGACCCGTAACATTTAAACCCGAGAGTATTGTTGATAATTTTGGAAAGGTTCTTGTTCCGGATGGAGAAGGACTAAACGATAACCAGTTTGGACCTGTTGCTTTAGTTGGAGATGCAACACTATTGGTTCCTGATGTTGTTGAATTATCATTTTGTTCCCAGCAATAAGTAATTGGATCAAACTCAGCATCTGTTGCAGAAGCGGTAAGTGCAAAAGGTGTACTGATGGGAATTGTATAATTGCTTACTGCAGCAACAACCGGTGCAGTGTTAGCTGTCATTACTAAAGATACAGGACAGGTTTTAGTAGCTAAATTAGTTTGTATCTGAGCAATAGATGCTTCATGAAAAATATCAATAGAATGTGGCGCAACATCCTGGGACGTAATTCCAGCATAACCCATAATTGTAATACCAGAACCAACTTCTTTATTTACACCCGTTCCTTCCAACGACATTGAAAAGGTATGATTTGCTCCCAATTGATGCCCTACCTCATGTACTACATAATCTATATCAAAATTATCTCCCTGTGGAACTCCATCGGCAGGTGATGTAATACCACTTCCTTTTGAACCATTTACACATACGCATCCAATACAACCCGCATTTCCTCCGCCGCCGGAAGCACCAAACATATGGCCAATATCATAATTTGCTTCTCCAATAACTGAAGTAAGTGTTGATTGCAATTGGGCGTTCCATTGACTTAACGTATTTGAATA
>JANLSA010000326.1:0-2568 GCA_031362085.1 Bacteroidota bacterium
AACTAAAATAACCATACCGCATAACTTGCCTTCTTCATCATAATATCTTTCTAACACTGTCTCGTCCTGATATAGGTTGACTAAAAAATCAACCAAAATGGAACTTAAAGACTAGATTATTCAGGAGTGTCTCGTCCTGAGATAGGTTGACTAAAAAATAAATACTCATTCATCTTTCTTTTTTTCGTCATCCATTTTCTTAATAAATAAATAATAAACCTGGATGCAGGTGATAAACACATTGGGGATAATAATTGGCAGATTATTGTTTAATAATATTCCGTAACAAACAAATGTAATAGCACCAAGCAAGTTAATAATGCGCAGCCTCCGCATATTTTTTCCGGCAAGAAAACTAATTACGACTAATGCTGCACCTAAATAACCGATCCATTCAATCCAATTCATATTGGCATTTTTATTTGTTTGAAATTAACGATAACAAATGGTGATGTTGTCACTACCCGAATTTATTTTTTCAGTCGCAACACATTTTGACAAAATTGGTGCTTTCAAACCATCCCCGATAATACGTTTTTCATTTATAATTACTCTTGCTTCATCCCATAAATCTTCGTTGATAAAACTTTGCAATAAACTTGAGCCACCTTCCACTAATACGGATTGAATCTTTAATTTATACAAGGTTTCTAAAATTTGAGAAATTATTTTTGTTTCATCAATTTTACAAAATTGCAGGTTAGGCTGTTCCTCATTTTTTATTTTATTAAAAACTATAGTTTGCTCTTTCCTATCAAATATTTTTAATGAACCGGGCAACCGTAAATTCATATCAATTATCAATCGTATCGGTGACTTACCATTCCAAAGTCTTGTGTTCAATTCCGGATCATCCATTAAAGCCGTATTCGTGCCAACAAGTATTGAAGCTTCCTCACTTCTCCATTTATGTACAAGGCGGTTACTGTATTCATTACTGATTTGTAATCTCGAAGTTTGGGAGTGTTCCGTAGTGCCTCCGCCAACTTGCGAAGGATTTAGTGCGGCTATAAATCCATCAGCAGTCTGAGCCCATTTCAAAATTACATAGGGTCTTTGCTTTGTATGAAATGTAAAAAAACGTTTATTCAATGCTCTACATTGTTTTTCCAAAATACCTGTCTCTACTTTTACACCTGCTGCTTTTAATTTTTCAATTCCTCTCCCATCTACTTCCTTAAACGGATCGCTGCAACCAATAATAACACTTGGAATTCTGTTTTTTATTATTAAATCTGTACAAGGTGGTGTTTTACCAAAATGTGTGCAGGGCTCAAGCGAAACATATAAAGTAGATAATGGAATCAGCGACTTGTTCTTTTCTTCAACTGAAGCAATACAATTTACTTCTGCGTGAGGTTGTCCATACTTTTCATGGTAACCCTCACCAATAATTTTATTTTCATAAACCAATACAGCACCCACCAACGGATTGGGAGCTACATACCCTGCACCCAATTCTGCTAATTGCAGGCAACGGTTCATATAGAATTCTGAATTGCTCAACGATCAATTTGAATGCACAAGATAATGTAAGTTTGCTGCTATGACTCTTGGCAACGCTGCATTATTTATTTCAAAAGAGCTTCAAATTATCTATGATGAAAATGAAGCAATGAATATTGGAGAAATGCTACTTGAAAATATCAGTGGCGTAAAACGAACTGACCGGATTCTAAATAAAAACAAAGAACTTTCAGAACAGCAATCAGAAAAATTGAATCATTGTTTATCCCGTTTATTAAACCATGAACCCATTCAATATGTTTTGAACGAATGCTGGTTCTATGGAATGAAATTTTATGTAGATCAAAATGTACTTATCCCCCGCCCCGAAACTGAAGAATTAGTTGATTGGATTATACGTGATATTATACCTACCCAGCCGGCAGGCAGTTTTCCGTTAAACGAATTAAAAATATTGGATATCGGCACTGGCAGCGGTTGCATTGCAATATCCTTAAAAAGAAAACTGCGTAAAGCAGAAATTTGGGCCTGCGATATAAGTGAAGAAGCCTTAACCATTGCAAAAAAGAATAGCGAAAGCCTGCAGACAGATATTAATTTTATTCAACTTGATTTTTTAAATGAAACAGAAAGAAACAAACTGCCTTTGTTTGATCTTATTGTAAGTAACCCACCCTATATTCCACAGAAAGACAAGGATACGATGCAGCAAAATGTTTTAGACTATGAACCACATACGGCATTGTTTGCTCCCGATAATAATCCATTGTGTTTTTATTCAGCAATTGCAAACTTTGCAAATACACATTTAAATAAAAAAGGTACTATTTATTGCGAAATACATGAAAGCCTTGGTAAAAAAGTATCTGAAATATTTTTACAAAATAAATTTGAAGTTGAAATAAAAAAAGATATGCAGGGGAAAGAGAGAATGATAAAGGCGATGAAAGAAGAAAATTGATGTAAGGCTAGTGGCCAATTTCTCAGTTAACAACTCGCTATCTCTATTGTACGTTTGCCACTACTTTCACTGGTTTATTTCTTTTTGCAATTTGCATAACCCTGTACACCTCACCGTAAAATGAAAGCGTATCTGCATTG
>JANLSA010000343.1:0-8487 GCA_031362085.1 Bacteroidota bacterium
ATTTGCAAAGCCGCGTCTCGGCATTAACGTATAAGCAAAGTACATTATCAAAATATCCGAATGCCAATTTCCAGGGAAGTGTGGGATATGGATTTGGGCGTAGTGAAAATCCGGTAACAGGAGTATTAGAGGACCAAAATATTTTCAGTAACTCATTTGGATTTTCATCCTCGGTATCGTTGTTTAACTGGTTTTCGAAAAAAAACAAAATAGAAGCAGACCGTATTACACTCGAAGCGGATAAGGCACAAATTAAAAAAGCCCAGGATGATATTGCTTTGAATATTGCAGTTGCTTACCTGCAAATTTTATTGGCTAAAGAGCAAGCCAACCTTACATTGGTACAAATAAAAACCACACAAGAGCAATTATACAATACAAGAAAAAGAGTGGATGCGGGTGCATTGCCTGAATTAAATGCTGCGGAATTAGAAGCACAGCTTGCCAGAGACAGTTCATCGTATGTAACTGCCGATGCAAATGTGACGCAAATTCTTTTACAGATGAAAGCATTACTGAATCTTGATGCAGCAGCTTCATTTGATGTGGAAACACCACCGGTTGATAAAATTCCGGTTATGTTACTCGGCGAAATGCAACCCGATGCAGTATACCAGCTTGCCTTAACAAGTTTGCCACAGCAAAAAATAAACGAACTCAGAATTCAGTCTGCAACAAAATCGGCAGCATCAGCTCGTGGAGTAATGTATCCAACATTTTCTGCTTTTGGAAATTTGAATACCCGATATGGTTATTCAAAAATTCCAATATATCAGCAGGTGTTAACCGGATATTCGAATTCAGGATTAAGAACGAATGTGGGTGGCACCTATTATAATGTAGAAGTTCCATCATTTGCCCCAGGAAATCAGATTGGTAATATACCAATCCGTAAATATGTAAATCAGCTACGAAATAATTTAGGAGAAAATATCGGCATCGGAGTTTCTGTTCCTATTTTCAACAGTGGCTCGGCAAGAATTAATTGGGAACGGGCAAAGTTAAATATCAAGCAACTTGAATTAACTAAAGAGCAGGATAACCAAAAACTGAAACAGGATATTTATAAAGCATATACCGATGCAGTAGCGGCATTGCAAAAATTTAATGCTGATAAAAAATCGGTGGAAACCAGTGAGAAGGCATTTGTTTTTTCTCAAAAAAGATATGATTTAAATTTATTATCAACCTTGGAATTAATAACAAGTCAGAATAATTTATTGCGGGCAAAAATTCAGGCATTGTATTCACAGTATGATTTTGTGTTTAAAATGAAATTGCTTGAATTTTACCGTGGGCAGGGGCTTAAACTCTAATGTGCCAATTTGTAAATGTGCAGATTTGCAAATGACAGATTACAGTTTCTATTTTAACACATTGGCATATTTGCACATTAGCAAATTAATTATATTATGAACAAAACATTAAAATGGATATTGATTGGAGTGGTTGCATTAGTTGCATTACTATTTGGTGCAAAAATGCTTGTAGGTGATAAAGATGCCGGCAAAACAAAGGTCTCAACCGAGAAAGCTATGCGCCGTACGATCATCGAAACCGTAAATGCAAGTGGAAAAATTTATCCTGAAGTGGAAGTAAAAATTAGTCCTGATATCAGTGGTGAAATAGTTGAGCTGAATGTGGAAGAAGGAGACAGTGTAAAACGGGGACAGGTACTTGCAAGAATTTATGCTGACATTTACGCTCTGCAACGTGATGAAGCTGCATCAAGAGTAAATCAAAGCCAGGCTGTAGTTGGAAATAGCCAGGCTTCTATGGAAGGATTAAAAGCTACATTGGAACAAGCTCAAACAAACTATGACCGGAATAAAAAATTGTTTGATGATAAAATAATTTCAAAAGCAGAATTAGAAAATTATGAAATCAGTCTGCGTTCAGCAAAAGCAAATATCAATGCAGCTCAGCAGAATGTAAAAAGTTTGCAGGCGGGTGTACAATCGGCACAAACAGGGTTGAGTTCAGCAAATAAAAATTTAGGCAGAACTACTTTGGTGGCACCTATGAATGGTGTTATTTCTTCTTTGATCGTTAAAAAAGGTGAGCGGGTAGCAGGCAACAGTTTTAATATCGGTACAGAAATGATGCGGGTGGCAGATATGAGTGTGCTAGAACTGCGTGTGGATGTTGGCGAAAATGATATTGTAAAAATGAATATAGGCGACAGTGCCGATATAGAAGTGGATGCGTATAACAACCGGAAATTTAAAGGCGTTGTTACACAAATAGCAAGCAGCACTAAATCCGGTTCCCTGGGGGTACAAGTGAGTAATGATGTAACAAATTATGAAGTACGCATTCGGCTGATACCTGATTCGTATAAAGATTTGTTTGATCCTAACAAACCAAAACGTTTTCCATTTCGCCCCGGTATGAATGCCAGTGCCGATATAAAAACAAAACGAATAGATAATGTACTTTCTGTTCCGATAACTACAGTAAATGCAAGAGTAAAGGGAAGTGATAAAACAGCCGCCGATAAAAAGAAGGACGATACAAAAAATAAAGGCGAAGATGCCATAAACCAACTAGACGAAGCAGTACTTACTGATGAACTGGAAGAGATCGCATTTGTTTTAAAGGCAGATGGGAAAGTAAAGAAAGTAGTAGTGAAATCGGGTATTCAGGATATTAATTATATAGAAGTATTAAGTGGTTTAAAAGAAGGCGATGAAGTAATAACCGGACCTTACACTGCCATAAGCAAAACTTTAAAAGATGGTATGAAGGTAAGGGTAGTGGCGAAGGATAAATTGTTTGATTAGCATTCTGAAAACAGGAATTAATTTTTTTTAAAACCGGATTTGTTTCCGGTTTTTATTTTTTATGAACAGTTCATTATCTATTTTTATACTCTAAACGTTTAATTCACTTCATTATTCAAATCATCGGTTATGTACGGTATCATCGGCAGCGGCAGTTGGGCTACAGCACTTACCAAAATTCTTACAAATAAAAAACACCCGGTGAACTGATGCATACGCAATACTGCAAATATTAATTTCCTTAAAATTATTAAAACAGCGTAAGTGATTAAAGAACTGGTTTACTTTCCAGATATACTGTATCAGGTGAAAAATCAATGTAATCATTCCATTGTATAACACCATCTATTGCTTTCACCTTTTTGCAAAAAGCCTCATCTTTCAATGGTTCATATACCGGGTAATTGAGATATGCAAGTAAATCGAATAATTTTACTTCCTTGTTAGTAAACGTAAGTAGTAGTTTATAATCGGATTTGTATTCTACAGTTAAAACTCTTGGGTTCATAAAATTATTTTAAAGGATCAATTCTAAAAACGCTGTTACCTGTTACTGCCAGTTCCCAGTTCGCCATTAAATCTTCCCGATGAATTTCTATCCATGCCCTGATTAATTTTTCTTTATTCGCAGGCAATGACCCTTCCAGTAAGTTCCCGTCAGGGATTTCATAAACAGCTTCCATGCCACTATACTTTACATGTATATGCGGTAACTTATGTTGTTTGGTATCTAAATAATACATCGCAACAATTAAACCATAAAACATAGAGATAACAGGCATAATACCATTTTTGTAAAGATAAAAAATCTTTCCATTAGGATATATGAATAATTAGCCCAAAAATTTTCTATTGAACTACTGGAATGATTTCCTTTCGTAATTTCGTTGCCTAAATTGCACTATGGCAAACAATAGATTCGGCATAATAGGCAGTGGCTCCTGGGCTACAGCACTTACCAAAATTCTTACAGATAAAAAATACCCGGTGAACTGGTGGATACGCAATGCTGAAAATATTGATTTCATAAAAAAACGTAAACACAATTCCCATTACCTCAGTTCGGTTTTATTTGAAACTTCACTATTGAATATGAGTGATGATATAACCGCAGTGGTAAAAGATTCTGATACATTAATTATTGCTGTTCCTTCGGCATATGCAGTGCTGGCTTTGGAAAAACTTTCAGAGAAAGATTTAAAAAATAAAAAAATTATATCGGCTATAAAAGGATTGTTGCCGGAAAAAAATGTGTTGTTGAATTATTATCTGCAACAACAATTTAATGTGCCGCTTGATAATTATTTTGCTGTTCTGGGTCCCTGCCATGCAGAAGAAGTGGCTGCAGAAAAATTATCATACTTAACTATTTCTGGAACAGATTTAACCGAAGCATCCCGAATTGCTTCGGCATTGCAAAATGAGTATATCAACACCATCATTAATCATGATATACTGGGTGTGCAGTATGCTGCTGTTTTAAAAAATATATATGCAATGGGTGCAGGCATTGCACACGGGTTGGATTACGGCGATAATTTTCTCAGTGTATATATCGCCAATGCTGCGGATGAGATGGCTGTGTTCTTAAAAAAATTCGGAGCAGAAGATATTGTAGTAGGTGAGCATGGAGCTGATGACCCGATAACACATCGTAAATCTCCGAACTATGCGGCCTCTGTATATCTTGGCGATTTGCTTGTTACCTGCTATTCGCTTTACAGTCGTAATCGTGGGTTTGGCAATTTAATTGGCAAGGGCTATTCGGTAAAAGCAGCACAACTGGAGATGAATATGGTAGCAGAGGGCTATAATGCAGCAAAATGTATATATGAAATTAATAAAAGTATAGGTGCTTCTATTCCCTTAGCTGATACTGTATATAAAATTCTCTGGGAAGGCATTAAACCTGCCGATGGCTTTAAACGGATTGAAGATGTGCTGGTCTGAAATAGTGAACCTGCTTGCCGGCAGGCAGGTAGTGAATAACCGGCATTGAATAACTAAATAACAAAATAACTAAACCCTATGACAACTTTATTTCCCGGATTTGGACCCGCAGCCATTTTTATAATGGTGCTTTGCCTGGCGGCAAATCAATTTTATTTGTACCTGAAGCATCGCCAGCAAAAAAAGTTTTAACCACTGACGAAAACCGATTCATCGGTTTTGTCAGGGTTAAACCCCGGCAAAAATTAGGTTCCACCAATTTTTCGCCGGTACGAAGTACAAATTTTGTCAAAGCAAAATTTGGGTTTAATTTCCCTTTATAAATTAATACGATGATTCAGTTTTTTCAAATCCTGTTTTTTACCGCTGCTATTGTTCTAATCGTTTTAAATGTGATTGAGTTTAATAAATACCAGGAGTATAAAAATGAATCGCTGGATAAAAGGCATCCGATAAAATGGTTCAGCTTTATACTTACATCAATTGTTGCAATTGGATTGGTATTAAATATTGTTATACAATGGTTCAAAAAAGGCTAAAAAAATAACTCCGCCGCAATCCCATCCGCAAATAATCTCCCATCTCTCGTTAATTTTAAACAATTATTTTCTTCAATCATTTTTCCTTCATCAATATATTTCAGAAACCGTTCTCTAAATTCTTGACAACCGATATCTGACATCTGACCCCTGACTTTTTCTAAATCTAAACCTTCTATGGTCCGTAGCGAAGTCATTATATATTCATTCATCTTTTGAGTTTCAGTTAGTATTTCTTTTTCATAAGGAATAATTCCTTTCTGAATGGAATCAATATAAGTTTGATTGTTGGCAATATTCCATTGCCTGCTTTTGCCATTGTATGAATGTGCCGATGGGCCAATGCCAATATATTTTTTACCACTCCAGTAAGATGAATTGTGTTTACTGCGCATTCCCAGCTTAGCAAAATTGGAAATTTCATAATGCTCATAACCTGCTTTATCAAGCCAATCCATCAATAAAAGAAAATGCCTTTCCTGTTTCTCCGGATCAATATCTTCTTTTTGTTTTTGTTTAATCAGTTTATCCAACGGTGTTTTTGGTTCAACTGTTAATGCATAACAAGAAATATGAGGGATACCAAGATTTATAACTGTATCAACATTCTGTTTCCATTTTTCATCGGTTAGTAATGGCGTACCATAAATCAGATCAATAGTTATATTAGTAAAGTATTTAACTGCTAACTCGAGACTATCGATTGCCTGGCTGGCATTATGTGCCCGGTTCATCCATTTCAAATCTTCTTCAAAAAAAGATTGGATGCCGATACTCAGACGGTTGATACCCGCTGTTTTCCATCCCAACAATTTTTCTTCGGATATGTCATCCGGGTTTGTTTCAATTGTTATTTCTGCATCATCTGTAACTGAGAAAATTGATCGGCATTTTTCAATCAGCAATTTACATTCTTCAACAGATAATAAACTTGGTGTACCGCCACCAAAATAAATTGTTTCAATTCTGTCGGAGTGCTCAGCTCCCCTCTCCGCAAGGAGAGGGGTTGGGGGTGAGGCGATTAATTCAATTTCATTCAATAAAGCCCCCATCATTTCGTTCTTATACCTTAAAGAGGTTGCAAAATGAAAATTACAATAATTACAAGCCTGCTTGCAAAACGGTATATGAATATAGATTCCTGACATTATAGAAAAGGGGAATAATTTATTTTCTTTTAAATATCTTTAATTGAATATTTTTATTACTCGATTATCCTAAGAATGACAAAAATAAGACTACTGATATCCTTTTCGCTTTTAGTTTATACTCAGTTTAATACAGCTGCTCAGAATAATTATCAGTTAAAAATAAATTGCATTGATAAAGAGGCAGATTTCATTTCGAAAACTTTAGCCCTTCAGCAAAACTTTATATCCAAAATTACCTGCAGAGATTATACAGAGAAATTGCTGCCTCTGCTGCAAAGCAAAGGGTATGTTGCCGCTTCAATTGACAGTCTTATTTTTGATACGGCTGTAGCAAATATGCAATTATATGTTGGTGAACTTTATAAATGGGAAATGCTGGATCTGAAAAAAATTGATCCCTTGTTGCTTGCCTCTGTTGGGTTAAACGAAAAAGCATACTCAGGGACCTTAACAGATTTTGGACTAATACAACAAACGCAGGAAAAATTTCTTACACATTTTGAAAACACCGGCTATCCTTTTGCCCGGGTTTCATTTGATAGTATAAAACTTATCAATGGAAGTATTTCAGCCCAATTGAAAGTTGAAAAAGGGGGGCTGTATAAAATTGACAGCATTCGTGTGTTTGGTACCGAAAAAATATCTAACCTTTTTTTACAACGTTATCTCGACTTGCCTGACGGAAGTATTTACAACAAACAAAAATTAAAAAGCATTTCATCAAAAATACAGCTGCTGGATTATATTGAAGAAGAACAACCTTTTGATATTACCTATTTAGCTACAGGTGCTGTGGTAAATGTTTATTTAAAAAATAAAAAACGTAACCGTATCAATGTTTTGATTGGCGTATTGCCAAATAACAATCAACTTGCTTCGCAAAAAACGTTGATTACGGGTGAGGCAGATATTAGTTTGAAAAACATACTGGGTGCCGGGGAAACAATCGGTTTAACATGGCAAACCATTCAACCCAAGTCGCCAAGATTGAATATTATTTATCGGCAGCCCTATTTATTCAAATCGCCGGTTGGTCTCGATTTTAATTTTGATTTTTTAAAAAAGGATTCTTCTTTTCTTAATATTAAAGCGCAGATTGGTGCACAGTATGATATTTCTAAAACACAATCCGGAAAAATATTTATACAGCTATTTCAAACCATACTCAGCGAAGGCGGCATTAATAAATCTTTATTGCTGCAAACACGCCGGCTACCAGATATTGCAGATGTAGGGTATAAAAATATCGGAATCCAATATGATTTGAATAAAACAGATTACCGCTTAAATCCAAGAAAGGGGATTGAGTTTTCATTAAATACCTCTGCCGGCACAAAAAAATTAAAGAAAAATAATACAGTTGCTGATTTTAAAGATCCATCTGACCCAACATTTGATTTTGAAAAATTATATGATACCGTTAAACTGCGAACTTATCAGTTCAGGGTACAATCAACTCTGGCAAAATATTTACCTATTGGCAGGCAAAGTACCATCAAGACTTCGGTAAATGCCGGCGTGTTTCAAAGTGGCAATATTTTTCGTAACGAACTGT
The DNA here is from genome assembly GCA_031362085.1 of Bacteroidota bacterium. Taxonomy (GTDB): domain Bacteria; phylum Bacteroidota; class Bacteroidia; order Chitinophagales; family Chitinophagaceae; genus VBAR01. The sequence goes on from JANLSA010000343.1 coordinate 7,979, forward strand.
TTCAATTGGGTGGATATAAAACATTGCGGGGTTTCGATGAAGAAAGCCAGTATCTCACTCAGTTTGCCTTTGCTACTATTGAGTATCGTTTATTTGTTTCTCAAAATTCTTACTTCAATGTTTTTACAGATGGTGGCTGGGGTAAAAATAAAACCAATATTACCAATCTTAACTACACTTATATAAGTACGGGTCTTGGTATTGCAATTGATGCCAGAGCCGGTGTTTTCAACATAGCTGCGGCAGTGGGCAAAAGAAATGATGACCCCGGATTTAATTTAAGAAAGGTAAAAATTCATATTGGGTTTATTAGTTATTTCTAACTCTAAACAATCAAGACAATTTTTTTGAAAGCAATTTAGTTAGCTACTTTATTAAGAAATTAAAAAAGCTGCTACTTCACGTTCGTTTTAAATTTTAATCTTCGGGGAAAAAGTAATTCAAGTGTAAAAATGAGTAACAAGCTGATTGTAGTATATAATAATACCCGGACGATAAATTGAAGAAAC
>JANLSA010000144.1:0-5999 GCA_031362085.1 Bacteroidota bacterium
ATTTTCTGTGTTATTATTTTAGTGTGAATGGTAAATTGGAAAGTGCTGATAAGTTTGATAAAATAAGCGGTGAATTAGATGAGAAGATAAAAGGAATTATTAATGATTTGAATCTATAAAATATGAAACCAGCTCAACTCCTTCAGCCTTCAACTTCCATTGGTATTCTGAGAATGCTGATGGGAATTATTTTTATTCTTCATGCCTGCTCTAGATTATATGAACAGTCTGTTCCGGGTTTTGGTCAGTTTATAGAAAGCAAAGGATTTCCTGCCGGGTTTTATTTTGCATGGGCTGTTACCATTTTTGAGTTAGTTGGCGGTTTCTCTATGTTTTTCAGGTTTGCAGTAAAAATATTTTGTGTCATTGAAATTATCATACTGCTTACCGGAATTTTTCTTGTTCATTTACCCAATGGCTGGTTTACTGTTGGCGCAACTTCCGGAGGCATTGAATTCAGCGTAGTATTAATAACGGTGCTTATTGCAATTTTTTTAGCTGAACGAAAAAATGATTTGAATATTAAACCATTGCTGTGACAAAAAAAATTTTTATCTTCTCAGTTTCTGTATTTCTTATTTCCTGTTCTGTGCAGTCACCCAAAGATGACGAAGTAAAGAATCTTGTAAATCTCTGGTATATGCAGCAGAGCCAGGGCGATGGTGCAGGACAATGGGAAGTAGAAGGAGTAACAGTACTTCGTATACTAAAAGATGCTGAACGAAAAAATGTTTTCAATACCACCAGTCTTGTAAGTGGCACCCGCAAACATCCGCCACTTGGTGAACCATTACCCGATGAAAAATTTACGGATACTTTACGAATGGATTTGGAATGGAATGGTGCGAAGTGGATAACCGCTATTCAATAATTATTTTTTATCCGGCAATGCAAATGCAACATAACTATCACCGCTTTTAGTATTTAATTTTCCACCACCACAGGCAATTACTAAATATTGCTTTCCATTTACTTCATATACCGAAGGTGTTGCAAAACCCGGAGCAGGCAATTGATATTGCCATACTAATTTTCCATTGTATTTATTATATGCCCGCAACATTCCATCACTTGCAGCAGCTATAAATAATAAACCGCCTGCTGTTACAACCGGGCCACCATAATTTTCAGTTCCGGTTACAGGAATACCTTTTGCTTTTAATTCAGGATATTCTCCAAGTGCATTTTTCCAAACAAATTCTCCCGTGTTTAAATTAATGGCAGTTATTGTTCCCCAGGGTGGGGCAATTGCAGGATAACCTTCGGGACTCAAAAATTTATGATAACCCGTCATTCCATATTGAAGATTATAAAAACTGTCAACAGCTTTGGGTGCCATTACAAATTGTTTCTGTTGTGCTTTTTTATTTTCAAGTACAAAAGAAATAATTGCTTTTCGTTCTTCTTCGGCAAGATGATTGAAAGAACTCATCATTCTCCTGCCGGTTTTTAATAATTCACCCAAAGACGTTTCAGTATATTTTAAATTGATATTAATCAATGAAGGATTATTTCCGCTGCCACCTCTTTCTACACCATGACAGTTCAAACAATGTCGTTGATATAATCTTAAGCCTGCCTGCAAGTAGTTTTCTTTTTTAGGTGATTCCGTTTTATTTTCACGCATAGTAAGTAGCCAACCCATTTCGTTTGCATTTACATAGAGTAACCCGGTTTCAGGATCATAGCCGGGGCCACCCCATTCTGCACCACCATCATACCCGGGTAGTACAACCATTGTTTTAAAGGACGGTGGCTGATACATTTTCCCATAATTATATCCGGCTAAATCTTTTTTTAATTTTGAAAGAGTTGTATCGGGTAAATACGGATTAAGATCTGCAGCAGTGAAAGTTTGCCGAACAAAGGGTTTGATATAAGTTGGGATAGGTTGAGTTGGCCATAATTTTTCACCCGGCACTTCTGTATTCGCATCAACCGCTACTTCATTTATTTCATAAACGGGTTTACCAGTTGTTCTTTCAAATACATAGACCATTCCATTCTTGGTAGTTTGAGCAACGGCTTCTATATTTTTACCTTCTTTTTTTATAGTAACCAATACCGGTGCTGTTGGTACATCTTTATCCCAAACATCATGATGCACAAATTGAAAATGCCAGATAAGTTTACCCGTAGCCGCATCAATTGCTAGCAAACTGTTTGCAAAAAGATTTTGCCCTTTTCTTTTTCCACCATAAAAATCAAATGAAGCAGAACCGGTAGGCGCAAATAAAATTCCTTTTTCTTCATCCATTGTAAAACCAGCCCAACTGTTAGCGCCGCCGATATGTTTATACGCAATGGAATCTTCCCAGGTTTCATAACCAAATTCACCGGGTTGTGGTATGGTATGAAAAATCCATTTCAATTTTCCTGTACGTACATCAAATGCACGGATATGCCCCGGTGCCGCAGCTGCTCCTTCATCCACTCTTGAACCGAGTATGTATAAATCTTTATAAATAATACCCGGGCTTGTAGCGGCTACATACAATTGAGAAACATCTCTGCCTAAATTTTCATGTAAATCAACTTTTCCGTTATTACCGAATGAAGTTATCAATTTACCATCATTCGCAGTTATAGAATATAAAACAGAACCGGCGGTATATAAAATTCTTTTATCATCACCATCACTCCAGTACGTAACGCCGCGGTTATTATTTAAAATAAAATGATAAAATAATGTATTGCGATTTACTGAATCCGGATCAAAATTCCAAAGCTGTTTTCCGCTTGCAGCATCTAGGGCAAATAATTTTAATGTAGGTGAAGTAGCATACAGAATGCCATCAACAATGATAGGGTTACATTGTATCTGAGAAAACTTTGCTGTATCCGCATCACCGGTATGATATTCCCAAGCCACTTGTAATTGGGAAACCGAATTTGTGTCAATCTGATTTAAAGAAGAATAATGACCTCCGGCTTTACTTCCGCCATATACTTCCCAGGTGGTATTGATTTTATTTTTTTTACTACATGCTGAAAGTGCCAGAGTAAGCAGGACAATAAAATATTTCAAAATAATAATTTCATTAAAACTATGATTTCTTTGAATACACTGCTGAAAACTTATTTCGAAATTTGAAAATCATTTTTGTAATTTTAGTACATGAATCTCCATAATTATATAACCGTTTCACCGGATGTACAGTTTGGCAAACCCGTATTTAAAGGTACGCGGGTACCTGTGGAATCTTTGTTCTGGCATCTTGAGCAAGGTATTAATCTGCATGAATTTCTTGATGATTTTCCCGGAGTTTCAAAAGAACAAGCTAATGCTGTTTTGGAATCTGCTGCAATTTTATTTCAATCATCCAATTGGGAGAAACTAAATGAAATTACTGCTTGATGAAAATCTTCCGGTAAAATTAAAGTTCCGGTTTCTTGACAGAAAAATTTAAACCTTTACAGTTACAGATATGAAATGGAAGTCAAAAAGCAATGGGGAGCTTTTACAGTTAATGATTGAAAACGATTTTACACATCTGGTAACGCTGGATAATAATCTTTCTTTTCAACAAATTTTTTTAAAGTATCCTATTCCGGTTATTGTTATCATTGCTCCTGCTAACAATTATTCACTTATTATGGAACTGTTTGAATTGATAATTGCTACGGTAAAAAAATCAATCGTTGGGTCAAACATTGTTGTTTATTCCGAAAAGAAAAAATAAATTATTCTCTTAGCTTATATTGCATCCAACTTATGAGACCCACCGAAGATACTTACCGGCACAAAGGATTACGAAAAAAACTGGTAGATGGAATCCGCAGCAAAGGAATAACCGATGAAGATGTGTTGAATGCAATCAATACAATTTCCCGTCACTTTTTTCTCGATTCTGCATTTGATGAAAAAGCGTATGAAGACAAAGCTTTTCCAATCGGCGAAGGTCAAACCATTTCGCAACCTTACACCGTTGCTTACCAAACACAATTGCTGGAAATAAAAAAGTTTGAAAAAATTCTGGAGATCGGAACCGGCAGTGCTTACCAGGCTGTGGTATTGGCAGAAATGGGAGCACAGGTTTTTACGATTGAAAGGCAAAAAAAATTATTTGATGCCAATAAACAATTTGCCTACTTAAAAAAATATCCGGGTATTAAATTTTTTTATGGTGATGGGCATGAAGGCTTGCCGACTTACGCACCCTTTGATAAAATAATAATTACCGCAGCAGCACCGGAGATTCCTCAAAAATTGATTCAGCAATTAAAACCCGGCGGTATGATGGTGATACCTTTGGGCGCAGGTAATTTACAAACTATGATGCGGTTAACAAAACAGGAGAATGGTGCTATCAAAGAAGAAGTGTTTGATCATTTCTCTTTTGTGCCCATGGTGGAGGGTAAAAGATAATTTAACACATTGATGGAGTTGTTTTTTTTTAAAAAAAAGAATCAATCATTTTTTATTCTTTGCGTTTTCTTTGCAAAAACTTAGCGGTCTTTGCGGTTAAATTTTAACCGCAAAGTAAAAACCAAAGTAAAACGCAAAGGACCGCAAAGAAAAATTCGGAATTGTACTTTTAATTATAACCCCCAAAATAGAGTAACAGGCAGCAATTGAGTGACTATTCATTTAAACAATACGATGCTTGCAATATCAGAAAAACATTTACAAAGATAATGTGCTCAATACCGCATTCATGGTTCGTACTGCATCTGCACTTTTATTAAACGTAGTTTGTTCTTCTTCGTTCAATTTATAATCAACTATTTTTTCCCAGCCATTTCTTCCAATAACAACCGGTACACCTAAACAAATATCTTTTTGTCCATACTCACCATCCAGTGCCACGCAGCAGGGAACAATTCTTTTTTCATCACGTAAAATACTTTCCACTAAAAAGCCACCACAAGCACCGGGTGCATACCAAGCAGATGTGCCAAGCAAACCAGTAAGAGTTGCGCCGCCCACCATGGTATCAGCAGCTACTTTTTTCAAAGCATCAGCATCAAGGAAATTACTAACAGGCATTCCCATATAGGTTGCAAGCCTTGTTAATGGTATCATGGTAGTATCACCATGTCCGCCAATTACATTTGCATTCAGATCATTTGGCGAGCATTTCATAGCCGTACTTAAAAAATAACGGAACCGTGCACTGTCGAGTGCACCGCCCATACCTATGATTCGGTTTTTAGGAAGCCCAGTTGATTTTAATGCGAGATAAGTCATTGTATCCATCGGGTTGCTGATAACGATGATGATTGCATCCGGAGAATTTTTTAAAATATTTTCTGCCACCGTTTTTACAATGCCGGCATTAATGCCAATCAGTTCTTCACGGGTCATACCCGGCTTACGCGGAATACCGGAAGTAATAACTGCCACATCCGAACCGGCTGTTTTTGTATAATCATTTGTACTGCCAGTAATTTTTGTATCAAAACCTTCAATCTGCGCAGTCTGCATCAGGTCCATCGCTTTACCTTCCGCCACACCTTCTTTAATGTCCACCAAAACCAGTTCACTGCACAATTGTTTACGGGCAATATTATCGGCAGTTGTTGCGCCTACTGCGCCTGCACCCACTACGGTTACTTTCATCAGAATTTTTTTAGTGATTGAGAAAATTATTTGCCTGGCAAAGATAATGGTTGAAGTGATTGGAGAAAATGCGATTTTTTATTAACCGGGCTAAAAGAATTCTGTTCATTATCCGTTCTATCGCATCCCGATTGTTAACTGCATAGTATAGGTAAACTGATTGGCTCAAGGAAGATTCGGTTAAGCAATTCTTCAATCATCAATGTAGAATTAATTCTGAAAAATAATTGAAAAGTAAATTAATAAGACCCCCGGCACTTACAAACTATACGTGCCGAAGGACGTAAGCCACAAAATGTGGGAGGGTGATTGTAGTCTAATGATATTTTTTAATTGGAAGGTGAACGTTAGGGCTTGCTGCTGTGCTGGAATTTTATAACTGTCAGCCCGGGACTGCAGCCCAATAGAATTATGACTCGTCCTGAAAAAAGTTGAC
>JANLSA010000367.1:0-2064 GCA_031362085.1 Bacteroidota bacterium
CGGGGGGGGGGCGAGGAAAAGGAGTTTAACGACAAAAAAAATTACACTTAAGAAAAATTCATTCAATATAAATCTTATTCAGATACAAGGACATTCTTTCCAACAGACTCTTCGCAATAAACTAATGTGGGGGCTGGATATAAGAAATTAAATTAGGAATGAGGATTGTAGAATTATTAGGAATTAATACTTACGTAATTCTGAGATTTACTTTAGTAAATCTCTCTGGAGTTTGGCTTATTTTCGTTGGTAAAACATAGCATTTATAGGTGATACAAATGGATTTTTAGACTTCGCCAATTCCCGTTGATTTGCTACGAAGCGTGAGAAAGATTTAGTGTCTTTTTCATTCCAATAAAACCCTCTAAATAAGTTTTTTATATTATTGGTTGATTGCCTTTTATTTTCATTATGTTTTTCCCATTTAGCTTTCGGTAAATATTCTGGGTGTTCTATTTTTTGATATTTGTATTGAGCCAACTGTAACAATGAGTACATTGCTACTTCAAATTGAGGAGCTTTGCAGGTAGCATCTTCATTTCTTACTTGTGCCTCACCACAGCCACTTGTAGTTTTTTCTTCTCTATTGTTAACCTCTATTTCCCATCGCCATAAATATGCTTGCAATAATTTTTCAATAGATAAATTATTGTCGGTGCATAATAAATAAGCTGGTTGTCTGTATAATAATTTTCCACCTTCTTTTTTTCTGTACCCTAATGGCGCTATGATTACTAACTGAGCGGTGTGTTTTTTACCGGCTTTACGCCATTTAATTCCTCTGATAATTTTAACTTTAAATTCATGTACTTTTCCAGCAGCCCAGCCTTTCACTTTTTGCCAAGGAATAGATTCGTTTTTCCTAATTTCATCTGGAGTAGGCAATGCTTCACCATACACTTTATTTCTTCCTTTTGTTTTCTCTGTTTCAGGCAATGAATTAAACTTTGCATCTTTCCTAATTCTGCCAATCAAAGTTATATTTTCAGGCAAGCCTTTAAGAATGGTAGTATTCGTATAACTCCCATCAACACATAAAAACAATTCTCTCTCTTTTAAACCTATATCGTCAATTCGTTTTCGCATAGCCTTTATTCGTGCTAGTCCATGCACACTCAAATTGTTTTTCTTTTTCTCTTCTTTGTATGTGTCTAAATCTTCTTGTGTTGCTTTTTTGCCTGGTTTCTTCACGCTAGGGCAATGAAAAAAATCTATTGGAATTGATTTAGATTGACCATTAAATTCATGGCCATATAATGAAATAGTTGTTTGAATAAATCTCTGTGCCCAAATAAAATTAGTATGAAAGGCCGGTCCTAAAGGATCTCTTTTCCAACCCGTTCCTGGAATTGTTTTACCTGTTTTCTTTATATTCGTGTCATCCATATTAATAACAATCATTTGATTTGGTAATACTTCATCTAAACAAACTTGTGTTGACACCTCAAATATTTTATCAATATCCATTCTTGAACCCCAAAACAAACGATAAGCTGCCGTCCAATCTCTAAATTGCTTTCCAATAGAAATAAGCATTCCGGTTATCGTAACTCTTCCAATGCAGGTGATAAAGCCATAAGCCAATTCTCTGGCACGTTCCATGGTCCGTGCCTGTTTAAATGCGGGCCTCACTCTATCAAATAAAGAATCAAAAATGACCTTTATGTTTTTCTTATCCTCTTCAGTAGTTTTTTTTTAAGCTTTGCAACCGCTTCATCAGATCGTCTGAGAACGATATTTTGATGATCGTCAATAAGCCATTCTACTACTTCTCCAGCATCAAACTCAATTGCTTGTGCAACCGCTGCTGGAAAATTTACATAGTATTGCTCACTTTTTTTTCTTTTGATAAGTTGAATTTTTGTTGTGTACCCCATTTTATATAAATCTAGTTATTTAACTAGATACAAAAATATAACATAAAACCCAAAAAATCAAATATCTATGAAAATAATTTAATTCTTTCTGTATAATGGCCAAACTCCAGGGTAATCATAAATGATTACTGGTTAGGCAATTTATTAAAGTAAAAAACTCAATCACCCCACTTCAGGAAGCAGTGGG
>JANLSA010000392.1:0-9943 GCA_031362085.1 Bacteroidota bacterium
TCTATTGTTTCAATCTGCAATTTATTTTCTGCCATAGTTTAAGGTTTTATGCCCGCCGTACCAGAACGGGCTGGGAAAGATAATTTGAAAAAAGGAAAATCAGGAATGGTTTTTGGCAGTAATACTAAAACCGGTATTTATACGTTTGTAAAAACAGAAATCCATTATTATGAAAATCTCCCTACTTTTCGCTTTTGTTCTTCTTTTTTCCTGTCAAAAAAACGGGAATGATTTACCCGAAGCTTCGCAAAATGGGGCTAATATTTTCGGCTGTCGCATAGATGGGAAAATATGGGTGCCACAAAAAAACCCGGTATTCCCAGGTGCAGAAATCCTGGAAGCGAGGCAAATGCCCAACAAAGATTTATACATTAATGCAAGAAATTTTAATTCATCACCCAACGAAACAGAATTTGAAATTTTTATTAAGGAAATGGATGAGACGGGTGTCTATACATTTAATACTACACTGACTGCACCTAACACGGCAGCCAGTTATTTTTATTATGTAAAAAGAAATATATCTCCGCAAAATGAATGGATGACTTCAGCCTCTTATACCGGTACAGTAAATATTACTACCTATGATATAGTTAAACGTTTTGTTTCGGGTACATTTCAGTTACAGGCAATTAATTTATACAATACCCCGCAACCCATAACTGTAACAGAAGGAAGATTTGATGTAAAGATTCAGTAAGCTCAATCAAAATAAATCCGGATTCCTAAATGAAAGGAAGCAATCAGTGGAGCAGTATTTTCCAATAAATATTTTGAGGGATAGCTGGATGTTGGAATCCAAACCGTTATTTCATTGTACAAAGCTAACTCACCGCTTACCGGTAGTTCCCAACCTAATCCTAAATCAGCAGTCAATCGTTTAAATCGGGATGTGCCGTTTATAATTGGTGCAGTGTATAAAGTTGTGTCAACTGCGGATAAAAAATTATTTTTCACATTACCACCGATAATACCAAAACCGGCCATGCCATACAAACTCCAGTTATCAGTCAGATTGCTTCCACCTTTAAAATAATGTTTCCATCCAATACTGATTTCTTTCACCTTCATTTCAGCTTTGTTGGTAAAAGCAATTGATCGGGGAACTGTGGTTGGTAAAATAGCAGTAGCCACCAGTTTATTTTTGAATTTGCCCGGGATAAAATAAGACACCCAGATATAGGGACCATCTTTTTTTGTAAGATGCATTTCAGTTTTAATGGTATGCCCTGCTGTCCAGAACTGCTGATTTTGTTTTTGATTCCGTACCGCACTCAGGTCAGTGGCAATGCTGAAGGTGGTTTGCGAAAATAGTACGACCTGTAAAAGCGTAAACACTAAAACGAATATCAGGTACTTTGATTTCAGATAAAAAATATTTATCAGCGAATGTATTTATTTATTCACTACTCCATCCCTTTTTAAAAAGAAATAAAAACGAATTGAGAATTTGGATCGGTTGCCAGATTGTTCAGCCTGTTTCTGAACCCGACACCTCTATTCATAAATCTGAATATTTATGAATTATTAATGACAAGGCATATTTTTTTCTGTTACTTTTAACAAAATTAATTTTTTTAAAATGCTAGTTAGTACAACTTCCACATTACAGGGAAAAAACGTAGAAGAGTATTTAGGCATCGTAACTGCCGAAGTAATTATTGGTGCAAATTTTATTAAAGACATTATGGGTGGGCTGCGTGATTTTTTTGGTGGCCGCAGTGCTACCTATGAAAAAGTGTTACAGGAAGCCCGTCAGAATGCACTCTCTGAACTTATGCAACGGGCTCAAAGTTTAGGTGCCAATGCAATTATTGGTATTGATTTAGATTTTGAAACAATCGGCGGCGGCGGCAGTATGCTGATGGTGGTAGCAAGCGGTACTGCAGTACGGATCAGTTGATGGTTAAAAAATTTATTCTCTTATTTTTTCTATAATATTATTTACCTCATCCGACTATTTAAGCCGGGTATTCATGCAATCCAATAATCGAGGTCGGAATTGTTTCCATAAAATTTTTTGCCGGGAATCATTTGAAAGTAGAAAACCTGAAAAGGAGAAAGGTTAAAATATTATCTGATTTTTGCTGTTAATTTTTCTTTTACACCACCCAACCATTCATCTTTTAAAATGCTTAATATGATACTGCTTCTTCTTGTACCATTTGCAATCGGCATATGATTGCGCAGAATTCCTTCTTCTATACAGCCAATTGCTTTCATTGCCTTAATGCTATTTTCATTTTCAGAATGTGCCCGGAATTCTAACCGTTCTAATCCCCATTTTTCAAAAACAAAACTGAGCAATAATAATTTGCAATGGCGGTTCAATCCGGTACGCTGAAAATTTTTTCCATACCAGGTAAAACCCAGCTGAGTGGAAGAATAGGCTTGTTGAATATCATAGAACCTTGTACTGCCTGCATACAAATTAGTTTGTTTATCAAAAACAATCAAGGGGTATTCTTTTTTTTCGGTTCTGTTTTTAATCGCTTCTGAAATATAGTTTCTTAAATTTTCTTCACCTGCAGCAGTGAGTAAACCCCATTTCCAGATTTCAGGTTCATGTAAAGAATAGGGAAGCAGGTGTTCAAAATCATTTTCCTGCAAGGGGCGAAGCAATGCCCTTTCATTTTCGAGAATAATGTTTTGGGAAAAGATATTTGTAATCATAAATTAATCCCTGATTCTGATTCTTTTTTTGTCAAGCACAGAAAAAATATTTTTTAATACCTTATAATGTTGTGTTACGGCCTTCAAAACAAGATTTGCTTTTTCATCCGAAGTAAAATCGATAAGACGAATAAGCAATATGCCGCAATGTTTCATTTTAAACCGGTAAACAAGTTCACCAAAATCCTTGTCTTCAGTTATAAGGATTGCATTATTTTTTACAGCCAATGAAAGCACTTTATCGTCTGGCATAGAGTAGTTAGCTTCGCAAATTGCGAATGTTTCAAACCCATTCAGCCTTAATTTTTTTACGATTGAATAGTCGACGCTTTCATCAGCTACGATTCGAATTTTTTTCATGAGAGGGACAATACCTTTTCGTGTTTTGCATTATCTGATGCAAATAAAAGACTGGCCTGAATGGCTTTCTTTGTTAATCTCGGGTAAGCTTTCAGTAATTTTTCAGTTGTATTACCAGCCGCTAGTTTTTCTAATATCAAATCAACAGGAATACGTGTGCCTTTAATTACGGGTTTGCCAAAAAGTATCCGGGGATCTGATTTAATATAGGTAATCCAGGTCATTTTTATATTTTGTTTATTTAAAGATAACAATAAAATTCAGAGATTATTTGAATTGATGAAAGTTTAAACCCTTTTTATATCAGCTCCCAATATTTTTAATCGTTCATCAATGTTTTGATAACCCCGGTCTATCTGTTCTATATTTTGAATTACACTTTTTCCTTCGGCACTGAGTGCTGCTATTAATAAAGCCACTCCAGCCCGTATATCAGGGCTACTCATGGTTATTCCTCTTAACTTTTGTTCCCGTTCCAAACCAATAACCACTGCCCGATGCGGATCGCATAAAATAATTTGTGCCCCCATATCTATTAGTTTGTCAACAAAGAACAATCTGCTCTCAAACATCTTCTGATGAATTAAAACACTTCCATGAGCCTGTGTTGCCGTTACTAATACAATACTTAACAGATCCGGAGTAAAACCGGGCCACGGGTGATCATAAATAGTAAGTACACCACCGTCCATATATTTTTGAATCTGATAGGATTCCTGAGAAGGGATATGAATATCATCGCCAACAAAATTCATTTGTATTCCAAGTTGTTGAAATTTTTCAGGAATTATTCCGAGGTGTTCTATGCCGGCATTCTTTATCGTGATATCGCTTTGCGTCATAGCTGCTAAACCAATAAAAGATCCTACTTCTATCATATCCGGCAACATTCGATGCGATGTTCCTGCCAGGTATTTTACTCCTTCTATCGTCAGCAGGTTACTTCCAATTCCTGAAATTTTTGCCCCCATTCGATTCAGCATTTTACATAGTTGCTGAATGTATGGTTCACATGCTGCATTATAAATTGTCGTAATGCCTTCTGCCATGGATGCCGCCATTACAATATTTGCAGTGCCGGTTACGGACGGCTCATCCAATGAAAAATTTATTCCTTTCAATTTCGGGGCTTCAAGATGAAAAAATCCATCGTCATGATACGTAAATGAGGCTCCCAATTTTTCAAACCCAATAATATGTGTGTCCAATCTTCTTCTTCCTATTTTATCGCCACCGGGTTTTGGTATAAATGCTTTTTTAAAACGGGCAAGCATGGGTCCAGCCAGCATAACCGAACCACGAAGCTTACCACTTTTCTTTTTAAATGTTTCGCTATGCAGGTAATCAATATTTACATCATCGGCTTGAAAAATACAGGTATCCCGTAACGGCCTCTCTATTTTTACATTCATTTCGCCGAGCAACTCTATCAAAAGATTTACATCCAGGATGTCCGGAATATTTGTAACCGTAATTTTTTCAGGAGAAAGTAAAACAGCACTGATAATTTGCAGCGCTTCATTTTTTGCTCCTTGCGGGGTTATTTCGCCAAATAATTTTTTTCCGCCGTGTACTTCAAAAGAATTCATTTTATTTTTTGTTTATCCTCCATAGTTGTTAATAGCAAGTAATAAAAATAATAATCTTATTGCGAAGGAGGGATGTGTTGCAAGATAATAATAAAAGAAAATGGTTGATTGGTAAAAACCAATCAACCATACAAATTTTATTTATTAATAATCATCTCAGAATAAACTCTAATATCTTTTCTTCTTAAAACCGCCACCACCTCTCATATCCCGGCGACCACCACCTCCACCATCTCTTGAACCACCACCATTACTTCCCCGGTCGCGGTGTTGAAATTTTCCACGAGGCTTACCATAACCACCCCGTTCATCTTCCGGTTGATGACGGTATGCTTTTACAAATGGGGTATTGGTAAACGTTAATTGACCATCAGTGATACTGGTAAGTTCACTTTGTATTGCATCGTCATGCACCATTTCTTTATGCCAAGTATTGTAGGCAAGTTTCATATAATAAGCAATGGCATTTGAAAAACCAAGACGCTTATCAGGGTCTGTTTCTTTTAATGCTTTATCAATAATGATTTCAAGATTTTTTCCCAAATGAGAATGACGGGGAAGCCGTTTGGGATATTTAAGTGGATGTGGCTTTGCTTTCAGTGTTTCTTTAGTTGGAATCGGGTAGGGCGATTCAACATCCAGATTAAAATCAGATATCAGAAAAAGATGATCCCATAGTTTATGACGAAAGTCTTCTACGTTTTTTAAATGCGGATTCAAAAAACCCATCAGTTCAATTACCGATTGAGCATTGCGCTGGCGGCGTTCTTTATCTTCAATTGTTAAAACATGCTCAATCATCTTCTGCACATGGCGGCCATATTCCCGCATAATCATATGATTTCTCGTTGTGTTATACTCCATATCCTGCATGAAAAAAATTTTAGTGAATAGACAAATGTAGCTATTCAGGTTTAAAGTTTAAAGTTTAATAGTTTTTAAATAGCTAAGTTGTTATTCTTAAATGAGCTAGTCGAATAAAATTCCATAGTTTAAAAGTGAGATACAGGATAGAGTAAGTCTCTCTTTCAGGGCAGAATTACAGAATTAATGGAGTAAAAAGAAGGGGCCCCCGAACCGGGACCCCTTTACAAGCCACCATCCTCTTCCACCTAAGAGGTCGTTTATAGAAAGTTGATTGACAGGGGAAAGAACAGACGAAATAAAGTTTCAGCCTTGTTCCCCCTTACTATCAATAAAAAAAATTTGCTGTTTGATTAATTCGTTCCCGGAAGGAAACAAAAATGATACCAACAGCCAGTTTTGTTCTAATATCTTTTATTCTTATTCAAAATAAAATTTCAATTGTATGTAAATGTATATCGCATGTACATGCAATACAATGGATAAAATACCAGATTTATTGAACTCGTATTTTATGTAATTAGTTTGTAAAAGCTGCTGAAAAAAAAGTAACTACGATTAAAAGATTACTTATCATCGAATGCAGTAATTGCAGTATAGTGGGGGTAGAAAAAACCGATGTGAGTTTACTTATCAAAGGATTTATTCTGTGATTTTTTACTTAGAAACTCCTGTTCATCCTGCTACCTTTGCGCCCATGCGGATAGTAATAAACACATATGGCACTATAAAAAACACAAACCGTGATTATAGAAATTTTGTTTCTGAATCATTCAGAAGAATTGTGAAGGATCATCCCGAACATGAGTTCATTTTTATTTCTGATACATATTTTAATCAGGATGCAATTGTTGCAGAAAATAGTATTCGGGTTCATTTGGATTCGCCGGGCAATAATCCCATTGCATGGAAATGGTGGTATGATGTAAAAATTCCGGCTCTGTTAAAAAAGCATAAAGCAGATTTATTTGTTAGTTGTGATGGATGTTGTTCATTAACAACAAAAGTCCCACAGTGTTTATTGATTAATGATCTTTCTTTTTTATCCTTTCCAGAATTTGTAAAAAAATCACACCGCCTGTTTTATAAAAGATATGTTCCCAAATTTTTACAAAAAGCAAAATCAATTGTGGCTGTTTCTGGTGTAATAAAAAATGAGTTGGTTAAAAATTATGGAGCAGCTTTTGAAAAAGTTGTACGTGTTAACAGTTCACCTGCAGAAATATTCAATGCAATTAGTACTACAGAAAAA
Source organism: Bacteroidota bacterium (assembly GCA_031362085.1). Lineage (GTDB taxonomy): Bacteria > Bacteroidota > Bacteroidia > Chitinophagales > Chitinophagaceae > VBAR01. The sequence goes on from JANLSA010000392.1 coordinate 6,739, forward strand.
ATTTTGACAAAAGAAAAACTGACCGAGTGTAAAGAATATTTTTTGTATGCAGGCCCAATTCGTCCGGATAAAAATTTAATCAATCTGCTGAAAGCATTTTCTATTTTTAAAAAAACACAGCAGAGTAGTATGAAGCTTGTTTTGGCTGGTGAAATAATGAAAGGTTATAAATCATTTGGCGAAAATTTAAAAACATATAAATACAGAAACGATATTGTAATGCTTCAGGAGGTTGCTGAAATTGAGCTTGTGAAGGTTATGGGTGCTGCTTATGCATGGATTAATCCTACTTTTTATGACGGGTTTGGAGTTTCTGCTCTTGAAGCAATGCAAGCAGAAATACCTGTACTAGTTTCTGAAAATACAGCCACAAAAGAACTTGCGGGGGATGCAGCTTTATATCTGAATCCTTCAATTATTTCTGATATTGCGGCACAAATGATGACTCTTTATAAAGATGAGGAATTGAGAAGCAAGCTGATTGAAAAAGGGAAATTAGTTTCAGAAAAACAGAGTTGGGATGCTACTGCAAAATTATTGTGGCAGTCAATTGAGAAGTCGTTAGTATGATTCAATTACCTTTGTCCACCTTTGATTCAGCTCTGTTTAATTTTCAAAATTTTTCAAATAGAGCAGCATTGGGTAAAAAGATTATATGAATAAATCAACTATACGAATTGATGTAACATTGGATGATAACCGGGTACCGGAATCTATTTCCTGGTCAGCTACAGATACTACGATTGAAAATGCACAACAGGCAAAAGCATTTATGCTTTCTTTATGGGACGGTGCGGAAAAAACAGCATTACGCATCGATCTATGGACTAAGGAAATGATGGTGGATGAAATGGCAGATTTTTTTTACCAAACCATGATGACCATGGCAGATACCTATGGCAGAGCCACCAATCATCCTGAAATGGTAGATGAAATGAAAAAATTTGCAAAGGATTTTTATCATACGTTTCAGGAAAAACAATTGAAAGAGAATAAAGCTTAAAGTGTGGTAAATTAAAAAAAAATCGGGACAAACGAATTCTTTCCCTCCTGTCTGTCTTGGCATAAAAATGTATTTTAAAATTAAAATAATATGAATCTCGAACAAAAAATAATGGCCGATTTAAAAACGGCAATGCTGGCAAAAGATGAAAAAGGATTGCGCAGCCTTCGTGCAGTAAAAGCGGCTATTCTTCTAGCAAAAACATCGGAAGGAGCGGCTGGGGAATTGAAAGAGGAAGAAGAAATAAAATTGCTGCAAAAACTAGTGAAGCAACGAAAAGATTCATTGGAAATATTTACACAGCAAAACAGGGAAGATCTTGCACAAAAAGAAAAAGAAGAAATAGAGGTAATTGAAAAATTTTTACCAAAGCAAATGACAACGGAGGAATTGAAATCAGCATTGAAGCAGATTATTGCCGAAGTTGGTGCAACCACTCCGGCTGATATGGGAAAAATAATGGGGGCAGCCTCGAAAAAGTTTGCAGGTAAAGCAGATGGAAAAACGATTTCTTATTTGGTAAAAGAACTTTTAGCAGGCAGTTAAGACAACTGCAAATTTTCAATACGTAACAACCCGTAAACAATATTGAAGTTAAGCAACCGTTGAGTCTTGTTTACTATTTATTGATTTTCCGGTATTTTGGATTGCTCATTAAAAACTGTAAAATGATTATTGATATTCTCTTCGCCATCCTCATTGTGTTCGCTGTTATCAGGGGATTTCAAAAAGGTTTAATAGTGGCATTGTTTTCATTCGTTGCCTTTTTTATCGGGCTTGCCGCTGCATTAAAGCTTTCAGCAATTGTTGCCGGCTATATTGGTAAATCTGTGAAAGTATCTGACCAGTGGCTTCCGATTATTTCATTTGCAGTTGTATTTATTATTGTTATCATTCTGGTGAGGCTCGGTGCTAAACTGATTGAAAAATCGGTGCAGGCTGTTCTATTGGGTTGGATAAACAGGATTGGTGGAATTTTATTTTACCTGATTCTTTATATTACCATCTTTAGTGTGTTGCTATTTTATGCTGAGCAGTTAAATCTTCTTCAGACAGAAACAATAAATAAATCAGTAGTATATAAATATGTACAGCCCTGGGGTCCAAAAATTATCAATGCGTTTGGGCAACTGATCCCCATTTTTAAAAATATGTTTACTCAGCTGGAAGAATTTTTCGGGCATATCTCACAACAAGTTCCAAAGCCGTAAATAGGTTTATGATTTATTTTTTTTAGCCTCCATTTCAATTTTATCTTTCTTTATTAAAATTAAATTATCTCAATTCATTATTGATGCAAATAAGCTATTTTAGCGGAAATAAACTGCATTAAAGAAGAAATGGAATTCGAAATTAAACAACAGGATAAATTCAAATACGTAGAAGAGGGTAATGGCGAACCGCTAATGCTACTACACGGTTTGTTTGGTGCACTCAGCAATTTTGAAGCATTAATCAATTATTTTAAAAATTATTATAAGGTCATTGTCCCCTTATTGCCACTTTACGATCTGGATATTTTACATACTTCGGTTGGTGGTCTGCAAAAATATTTGAATAAGTTTATTGATACGAGAGGCTATGATAATATTCATTTGCTTGGAAATTCTATGGGTGGTCATGTAGGGCTGGTGCATGTACTGAAACATCCTGAAAAAATAAAAACATTGATTCTAACCGGAAGCAGTGGACTTTTTGAAAACGGAATGGGCGACAGTTATCCTAAACGTGGCGACTACCAGTATATCAAGACAAAAACGGAGATGACTTTTTTTAATCCGGATACGGCCAGTAAAGAGTTGGTAGATGAAGTATATGCAATTGTAAACAACCGTATCAAAGCAATTAAGATTATTGCATTGGCAAAAAGTGCTATTCGGAATAATCTTGGAGATGAATTAAACAAAGTAAAGCAACATACTTGCTTAATCTGGGGAAATAATGATTCTATCACACCACCTTTTGTAGCAAAAGAGTTTCATAAACTTATTCCAAAAAGTGAGCTGAACTTTATAGATAAATGCGGACATGCACCCATGATGGAAGTGCCGGATGAATTTAACGCTGTATTGCATAATTTTTTAAAAAAACATAGTAACCCTGCAACAATTAGCTGATTGTTTTTGTCTAACCTAACAAACATCCTAATCCATGCTAACCCGTGAACTACTTACGCAAACCTTACCTCATCTTAAATTGAGT
>JANLSA010000404.1:0-2891 GCA_031362085.1 Bacteroidota bacterium
AGGTGCAACTGCAATATGGATGACACCGGTGAATGAAAATAATATGAACCGCACATTGGAGAATGAAACATTACGAAGTACCTATCATGGTTATGCTTTTACTAACCAGTACGAAGTTGACAGAAGATTGGGTGGAAATGAGGCTTATAAAAATTTAATTGAAGCGGCTCATAAAAAAGGAATGAAGATTATCCAGGATGCAGTGTACAATCATATCGGGAATGATCATTGGCTATTTCTAGATTTACCTGCCAAAGATTGGATAAATCAATGGCCGGCATACCAGAATACATCTCATAAAAACCAAACACTCTTTGATCCGAATGCTTCCAGACTTGATGCAAAGATCACTGCTGATGGATGGTTTACTCCCTTTCTTGTAGATTTGAATCAACGGAATCCTTTTGTTTCCAATTTTCTTATTCAGTATGCTATTTGGTCAACAGAGGAATTTGGGTTTGACGGCTGGCGGGTGGATACCTATTTTTATAACGACCCTGTCTTTCTTAATAAAATAAATTATGCCTTATTGAAAGAGTTTCCCCGCATTACTGTTTTTGGCGAAGTGGCAGTGAACCTGGTGACCAGTACGGCTTATTATTCTGAAAATAATCTTACAGTTCCGTTCAAACATAATTGCCCGGGGGTTACTGATTTCCCTGTTATGTTTTCTATTCATAACGCTATCAACCAACCCTTCAGTTGGGATGGGGGAGTGAGTAATCTTTATACAACGCTTGCCCAGGATTTATTATATAAAAATCCAATGCACAACTGCACATCACTGGACAATCATGACCAGGATCGTTTTTATTCAATTGTAGGAGATGACCTGCGCAAATTTAAAATGGGCATTGCATTATTATTTACAGTAAGGGGCATTCCGCAATTATATTATGGGTCAGAGATACTGATGAAAAATACAAGGAACCCAACGGATGCTGAAGTAAGAAAAGATTTTCCCGGTGGATGGCCCGGCGATGTAGTTAATAAATTTGAAGCAACCGGTAGAACTGCTGAAGAAAATGATGCATTTAATTATGTAAAAGCATTGGCAAACTTCAGAAAAAATTCTTCTGCAATTAAAATTGGTAAAACAATGCAGTATGTTCCTGAAGACGGTGTGTATGTTTATTTCCGGTATAGTGAAAAGCAAACAGTAATGTGTGTTGTAAATTCAAATGATAAACCAGCAACAATCAATCTTTCCAGATTTAATGAACGTATAAATGGATTTACCAAAGCATATGAAGCTGCAACAGGAGTTACGTTTAATCTTGAATCAACAATGACCGTAGGAGAAAAATATGTACTGGTTATGGAGCTAAAGAAATAATTATTTTATAAAAAAATATTCCAGACAGATTGCTGGCCCCATGTGCCCCAGTCTTTTGTTACTTTTTCTAAAGTTGCCTTCAACTCTTGTGCATCCTTCTTTTTTCCCTTTGTAGGTGCAGTTACAATATTTGTATTCACTCCATTTAACTCAAGCTTGATAGCTATCCAACTCGAAAACATTCTTGGAATAGTAAGGCCCAGTATCATGCCGGGTAAACCATGAATACCCATTGGGCCGCCGTTAGCGGTTATCTCATCGGTATAAAAAGCAAAAACATAAACACTGTCAAAAATAATTCCTTGTGCTTTACGGCAATTGAATCCTGCAATTTCCCGGGTTTCATTGGGCACTAATTTCCAGTTTATATTCATCAGCGTATCGGAAAGAAGATAGGTGCCATCAAAAACAAATTTTAAGTTAGAAAATGTCTGTGTATTATAATCGCTGAACCAAATATTTTCATTGCGACTATCATCATTCCAAGGCATTTTATCTTTTTCATTTAGCCGATCAAATTTGTATAAAGCTTTGTTGTCTTTAAAAGTAAGATTGTAATAGTAAGTTGAAAAATTAGGCATTTTGTCTTTAAACATTTCAGCAAAGATGCCATCGCCAAACATACGATGATTATTAACCCGCATTTCATATTCAATTTTACCATTATCAATAAATTGTTGTGCATTTGATTTTACAACAAACAAAACAACAAGTAATACGATTATTTTTTTCATATTTATAAATTTTAGAAAAAGCCTTTGGCTGGTTTGCCGTTTTTACTGATATTCCATATAACAGAAACTAACCAGAATCTTCTAAGTGTTGTATGATATGTTTCCGTAAAGCTGTAACTGTCAAAATTCCGCTGGTAGCCACGATTTTGATCCAGTATATCATTCACACTTAATTTCAACTCCATTTTATCATCTTTAAAAAATCGCTTGATAACACTTGCATTCCAGATTGTGTAATTGTTATTGGCAGGGAACCTTGTATCTTTCTGACGGAACTGTGCTGATATATTTGAACTGATATCAATTTTCTTTTTAACTGTGATGGTTGCATTTGCATCTCCTGAAACTGCCCAGTATTTTGCATTAGCAGTACTATTCACGCTGGAACTATTGGTGTTATAACTAAAGCTGGGACCTATATAAAAATTATATTTTTCAGGTACGTACTGGTTCATGTTTACTCTAAATCCATAGCCTTTACGAATAGAAATATTTTTTATTGAGTTTACAAAATCGATATTTCTGTTAATATTGGCAAACGGCCCGATGCCAAAACGCCATTTGGTATTTTTAATTTTTTGATTATAGTCAACATAAAAATTTAAATTGTACTGCCCGTCCGCATTTACAGTTTGATAAGTGCGTTTACCACCGGCAATAATATTGCTGGAGTTTACAAAAGCGTTTTCCGTAAAGTTGAAAGAGATATTTGTCCAAAGACCTTTTTCCTGTAATACATTATAGAAATTATATCCAAGATTAAAATTATGTCTGAATGATTGATCCAGGTTCGGGTTGCCTATATATACATTCAGCGGATC
>JANLSA010000481.1:0-3118 GCA_031362085.1 Bacteroidota bacterium
TTGCAAATAGTAGTTCGGCTGATGCCATACTTGGCTTGTAGTTTCCGGAAGCCACATCCGGTGTTCAAATACTCCTGAATAATCTGGTCTTTAAGTTCCATTTTGGTTGATTTTTTAGTCAACCTATATCAGGACGAGACAGATTATAGATGAGGACTTGCACGTCGCCCCCTGCTATTGCAAATACTTGTGTTGGCGGTTCGTTGTTCTTTCTGTCGTTCAATTCATAGTTTTGATTAGTTAGAAGAAACAAATATTTCTACTTCTGCATTGCTCCAATCTTTGCTTCGTTCGTCATAAATTTCAAAGTCGTATTTATACGCTCTGTCTATTTTTGAACTCCATATTTCTTTCCAAGAATTTGCTACACAATCAGGCATTTTACCTTTAGAGATTATATTAACGTAATTATCTTCAGGTATTGTTATGGTTTTCATGTCATTTGATATCGGCGTGTCCGGGTCAACCATGCACCCAATGAAATATGAAAAAGGTTTGGTATAATCACCTTCATAATCAAAATAAACAGCATAAATTTCATCGCTTAATTTATTTGGTATTCGTTCAATAAAATTCTCGGTTTCAAATTTTTGCCATAAGTTTCCGCAAGCAACATTTGATTGTCCGTCTTCATTTGTAGTTTTTTTGTCAAGCTCAAGTCCGACTAATTTAAAGCCGCTAATTTTTTGTTTCTTCATACGTTTTAAATGTTTAATATTTGTTTGTTGTCAACTGATGGTTGTTGCGTCGTCCGTTACAATGACCGCCAACACTTACTAATATACGACACTGCTGGCACAAAACCTTTCTGATAATCAATATATTTCTGTGCCAGCTAATTTTTATAAATTTAAAAAAAATTTCCTGTGTACGAAGAAATAATCATCAGGTACTTTCACCCGGCTTATAATCTCGGGTTGCAAGATATAAGAAATGCATGGTTGCTCAACACTCCGCCAGTAAAACTTAAAACCAGTTTGTACCGCGGTAATCTTATTTTTCGTCTTCCAGTTTCCGGTAAACGTATCAGTTACCGCACACTTAAAAAAGGATTAGTAAAGACAACAATAATTCTCAGGCAGCATATTGAGTTGCTTCCTTTTTAATTCTTAATTCATACCACCACTTTGTCCATTCTTCCTAACCAATCATTATTAATCGTTGCACCCAACCCCGCTACTTCCGGTACTATAACTAATCCATTTTTTTCATACACAATGCCGCCCGTTACGGGGTCTTCGGTAAACATGAGGGGTGTATCAAAATCATAGTACAAAATATTTTTACTTACATGTGCAAGATGTGCTTCGGCAGTTACCCCCAGTTTCGATTCGGTAAATCCGCCAATCTGTATGGGCATTGCATCCGCCTCGGCCAGGTTAATAATTTTTAAAGCGTTATACAATCCGCCGCATTTACCAAGTTTTATATTAAACATATCGCAGGCACCGAGTGCTATCAATCGTTCTGCATCGTGATGGTCGCCGCAACTTTCATCAGCCATAATGGGTATGGGGCTATTCATTCTTACTTTGGGCAGCTTCATAAAATTCCAACGGGCTATTGGTTCTTCGCAAAATTGAATATTACATTTCTTTACACTCTTCAATACTTCAATTGCATCTTTTACTTTCCATCCCTGGTTTGCATCTATGCGCAGGGCTATATCATTGCCAATGGCCTTGCGTACCGCTTTTATTCTTTCAATGTCCAATTTCGGGTCGCCACCTACTTTTATTTTTATAATGGTAAAACCCTGTTCTTTAAAACGCAACGCATCGGCAGCCATTTTATCCACTTTACCTATACTGATAGTGTAATCGGTAAACAAATCTTTTTTCTTTACTTCCTCTTTTTTATCACCATTCTTTTTTAACTCTTTGCTATCAAAAAATTGTGTGTACAGGTTTTGTAAATGTTTGTACAAGGGCACACCGGCATACTGCGAAGCAATATCGAGCAGCGCCATATCAAATGCACTTTTAATACTTGTGTTGCCATAAATAACTTTATCCATGCATTGGAAACAATTTTTTATGTCCAGTGGATTTTCATTTTTCAAAACTTTTGCAAGCAGTTGCCCGACTATCATGCAGGTGTCCACCGTTTCAGTATTGATGGCTGCATACGGGCTGCATTCTCCAAAGCCGATAATACCTTCTTTTGTTTTAATAACAACAATTACACTTTGGGCATTGTACTCGGCCCCAAGCGAAATAATAAATGGTTCCTTGAGCGGAATAAGAAATTTATAGAGTTCTATTGTTTCAATCTGCAATTTATTTTCTGCCATAGTTTAAGGTTTTATGCCCGCCGTACCAGAACGGGCTGGGAAAGATAATTTGAAAAAAGGAAAATCAGGAATGGTTTTTGGCAGTAATACCAAAACCGGCATTTACACGTTTATATAACAGAAATCCTTTATTATGAAAATCTACATCCTTCTTGCTTTCGTTTTTCTTTTTTCCTGTAAAAAAAATGTGGATGGTTTGCCCGAAGCCACGCAAAATGGGGCTAATATTTTCGGCTGCCGCATAGATGGAGAAATATGGGTGCCCCAAAAAAACCCGGTGTTCCCCGGTGCTGACATTCTGGAATCAAGACAAATGCCCAACAACGATTTATACATTAATGCACGGAATTTTAATTCATCGCCCAACGAAACAGAGTTTGAAATTTTTATAAAAGAAATGGATGAACCCGGTATTTATACATTTAATACTACATTAACTGCACCCAACACGGCAGCCAGTTATATTTATTATGTAAAAAGAAATATATCTCCGCAAAATGAATGGATGACTTCGTCTTCCTATACCGGTACGGTAAATATTACTACCTATGATACAGTTAAACGTTTTGTTTCGGGTACATTTCAGTTACAGGCAATTAATTTATACAATACCCCGCAACCCATAACCGTAACAGAAGGAAGATTTGATGTAAAGATTCAGTAAGATCAATCAAAATAAATCCGGATTCCTAAATGAAAAGAAGCAATCAGCGGAGCATTATTTTCCAATAAGTATTTTGAGGGATAGCTGGATGTTGGAATCCAAACCGTTATTTCATTGTACAAAGCTAACTCACCGCTTACCGGTAGTTCCCAACCTAATCC
>JANLSA010000158.1:0-7785 GCA_031362085.1 Bacteroidota bacterium
GGCACACTATCTGGAAAAAAGCGATACTGCTAAATTCACCTATGATGTTAAATTAGTTTCTTCATCTGACTCAGGTAAATCATGGAGCCCATCAAAACTGCTGAATGAGGATAGTGTGAAGGCCGAACATGGTTTTGTTTCCATCATTCCACACAATGACCAGTTTTTTATTTGCTGGCTAGATGGAAGAAAAACCGGTGGAGAAGAAAGTGAAAGCGGACACGGAGGACATCATGGTGAAATGACATTGCGTGCCGCATTGGTTGATAAAACCGGTCGGAAAACAAATGAATGGGAACTGGACGGAAGGGTTTGTGATTGCTGCCAGACCACTGCGGCCATTACAAATGATGGTCCTGTGGTTGTTTACCGCGACCGCTCTGATGATGAAATTAGAGATATGTCAATTGTACGTTATGTAAACGGTCATTGGACTGCACCTGAAACAATTCATGCTGATAATTGGCAGATAAAAGCATGCCCGGTAAATGGCCCGCGGATTTCAGCTATCGGAAATAAACTGGCTATTGCCTGGTTTTCTATGCAGGATAAAAAAGGTGAAGTAAAAATCATTTTCTCAAAAGATGGAGGAGAAACATTCAGTAAACCTGTTCGTATCGATGAAGGTAACACGATTGGAAGGGTAGATGTGATTATGCTTGATTCATCAACTGCAATGGTAAGTTGGATGGAAGGGGCTGACATCAAAGCAGTAAAAGTTCATGCTGATAGAACAAAGGAAAAATCAATGATGATTGCTTCATCATCGGATAAAAGGTCAAGTGGTTTTCCCCAGATGACAAAATCAGGAAATAAAGTATTCTTTGCCTGGACCGATGATAAAAAGAAAACAATTAATGTATCGGGTCTTTCTTTTTAGTATTAAACCGGAAGGATAGGCCGACCCCTCCAAACCAGTCAGCAGCTGGTTCAGTAAGTCCAAACCCGGAAGAAATATCTATTTTTAGATTATCATTAAAGTAATAAGCAAGACCTGCATCAAAGTTATGTTGCGGTGTTTCATTTTTTCGTACTGCACCAAAAACTTCAAAATAGCCGTACCAATTTTTTCCGATATTAAAACCAGGTGCTAACGTATAAATCCAGAAAGGAGTATTGCTTTCACCATCCCATTCTGCACCGAGATTATAACCCAGCCCCACTTTTTCTGATAGTGTATTTTGGAATGTAAAAACAAAATTCGGAGCCCATTTACTTGCATGAAATTTTTTACTTCCCAGTTTGGGCGGAGCAACATGGAATATCAATGATGTTTTAGGAACTAAACCCTTTTCTTCCCAAAACGCCAACTTACCACCAATTTGCACTGGTGATAAACCGGTGATAACATCATTGCCATAAGGAATCAGAACCTTTGTTTCCTGGGAAATAAATTCAGTAATTAATCGCAGTTCAAATTTTTTTCCAACACCATACTTCCATAAAACAGTTGGGTGAATAAAATTATTAAGCCCGTTTTCTTTTACCAGGTGTATTCCGAATTCAGCTTGTAAATAGTTCTTTTTGGTAAGTACAGGTGATTCTGTCTGGTCAGGTCTGTCGGTTTCCATTCTGCCTGTTTCCTGCGCAGATAAAGAATTTAACACTATCAGGAATGATAATACAAGCAGTGGTTTTCGCATCAGCAAATATAATATTGAACAGGCAAATCTTATTTGTAATCTTCCCGTACCGGGCTGAACACATCAATCAATTTACAATCAACCGGTGCAGTTGCCGAGTGCGGAGTATTGGATGGAATGATATAGAACATACCTGCAGTTAACGGACAGGGCACACCACCAATAATCATATCCAGTTGTCCTTCGAGTATAAAAGTTATCTGTTCATGTACATGATGATGCAGGGGAAGTATGCTTCCTTTTTTTACTTCCACATATCCGAATGTTAAACTATCTCCATGTGCATAGTGCCCGTTGATACCCGGAACTACTTCTTTGGGTTTGATGTTTTTTATCTTTTCCATACAAAAAAAAGAATTTATAAATTAAAGGATTTCCAAGTCCTCTTTTGGAGGATTTAGGAGGCTTCAAAAAAACAAAAACTTCCACCAACCCATTCTTTATCCTTATTATACCTAACACCAATCATTTTTCCTTTACTCAGCCGTGCAAGGTTGTTAGCTGCTACTGGCCTTGCAGACCCATCCTTCCAGAAATAAAAAATTCGTATTTCAGTTTTGGCAGGTATATCCGGCGTTTCAATAACATCTGCATATTTTACTTTGCGTTGCAGTATCCAGTTCTCCGGATCTTTTACATTATCAATATCTGTTTGTTTAATATCTATAACTACGCCTTGCCCGGCAAATGAAAACAAGGGTTTCAAAACATAATTTTCCAGATCATCCGGCAATTGTTTTATCTCATTTAAGAAATATGTTTTTGGAACATAGGGATGATGAATGAATGGCAATGTGTATTTGCTGATGCGATAAAACCAATTGGGATGTGGTACCCATTCGACGTCTAACTCTTCAAATAATATTTGTCCTTTTTCCTGTACTTCGGGTGTTTGCTGCTGAAGGTCATCGAAGATGATACGGTTGTAAATTCTTTTTACTTGTGTTTTCTTTCCGTTGTTTAAATAATATAAATTCTTTCCTTCATTTATTAATTCAGTGAGGCAAACTACTTTTATGCCAAGATAGGTTTCGGTACAATAAAAATCCACTCTTGTTTTTTGCTTGTGAGGGAATATTTCAAGCAGGATTACGTTTTCCGGATTTTCATTACCCACAATTATTTCTTTTAGTAGTTGCAGGTAACTCTGTTTTTCATAACCGCCCAGGTAACTGCTGAAATTATCAGGCACAGAAAAATGTTTTTTAAAAATTTCATCAATTAATACTTCATAAGCAAACAGGGTAGGGAAGCCCTGCATTTCGATGAGTTGAGGTTCATATTCGCCTGCTTCATTAATGCAAACACCAAAATCGAATGCAATAAAATGTGAATGCTGATTTTCTCCGGGTACATGAATGTTTTTTGGTGTTGCATGCCGGGTCATCTCGTTAAATGCAGGATGCGTTATTACATCCACGATACTTTCACAGGCATCGAGCATCTGTTTTGTAAAATTTTTAGGAACAAATACCGGTGTTTCGGCTACTCTGAATTCAAGAGCATTAGGGTAAACGCTGTTTAACTCCTTTAGGAATGCCTCATATTTTTCTTTTGTAAAACTATTATTGTATGCCTGGCGTATGGATGGAATCATTGCTGTATAAATAAAAAAGAAAGTTAGTGAATGAAATGATTGTAGCCAAATGCCGAATCTGCTTACCGGCTGGCGGTCAAGGTTGTAAAAAATAATGTCATAATTATTTTACAGGAAGAATTTTTACAACCAAAGGCTAAAAGTAAATCCTGATCTCCAAAACAATTAACTACAAAATAAAAAACTACGATACCCTAACTATTCAGACCATAAATAGCCCCAATTCATTGGATTTTATTTTCACTGATAACCAACTTTTAGCCGGATTAACCCAATACCGGATTTATCTGGAAACTACGGGTGGAACCAGAATTTATTCCGATATTGCGCAACTTTATTTTGTGTCAGAAAACGAGTTATTCGTTTATCCAAATCCGGTAAAAAAAGGAACAGTTGCGATGGTAGTGCTGAACGAAAAACATACCGGGCAATTACAACTGACCGATCTGTTTGGCAGGATAATTCAAAGTTGGTTGGTAACAACAGAACAGATTCCAATACCAACTACAAGATTACAATCGGGTATTTATTTACTCAGGCTTGCAGATTTCAGGAAAAAAATAAGGACCGGAAGATTAATTGTGTATTGATTTTAAAATTTAAATATTAAAAAATGAAAATGAAAAGTTGGATTGTATGCTGTGCGGCGATTTTAATTTTTGCATCGTCTTGTACCAATGATAGCAAGGGTTATAAAACGGCTAAAAGCGGAATGGGTTACAAAATATTCTCCGGGGGTGGTAAAGACAGTATTAAACCCGGTAATGCCATCCGTTTCCGGATCATTCAGAAAATTGAAGATTCGTTGCTTATGGTTATAGAAGAAACACCTGATCAATTTAAAATAATCGATTCGATTCCTGCGCCATTCGATCCGTTTGAAATTGTAGGTAAAATGGCGGTGGGTGATAGTGCCGTATGCCGGTTCAGTGTTGATTCTATTTTAAAGATGAATGCAAGTGCACCTCCCGGGCAGGTACCGGCATTTTTGAAAAAAGGGAAAAATATTTATGTAACGATAAAAATTTTAAAGAAGTACAATAACCCACAAGATGCAAATCCGGATTATACTGCAGAAAATGAAAGAATGCAGAAGATTTTTATTCGTAAAGATTCTCTGAACGCAATAAAATCAGATGCTGAGTTTGCAAAGATTGCAAAAGAAAAATTTGCAGGTTCTGTAAAAACAGAAGGCGGTACGTTGGTAAAGATTATTAAGCAGGGTACGGGTGCTGCATGCGACAGTGGCAAACTGATAAGTATGAAATACGAAGGTCGTTTTACGGATGGAATAGTATTTGACGGTAATATGAATGCTACCGATCCTTCCAAAGCAAAAACACTCGATTTTGTACTGGGTGTTGATCCGATGATGAAAGGATGGACTGAAGGAATACGATTGTTAAGGGTAGGAACAGTAGCGAAATTCTTTATCCCCTATTCTTCAGGATACGGTTTGCAACAGTATCAACAGATACCCGGTGGATCCAATTTAATGTTTGATGTGGAAGTAGTGGATGTAAAAGCAGCACCACCAAGACCAGCACAACAAATGGCCCCGCAACAACAGCAACAACCTCGTCAATAAATATTTTTAGTAATCTATAAAAAAGCGGCTTTGAAATTTTCAAAGCCGTTTTTTTTAATCCTGTTCAAAATTTATTTTGAAAAATAGATTCTGAAAATAAAATTAATTGTTTTTTATGTCGCCCTTTTTTTTAAGCTAGGTATACGACAGTCGATTGTTATTTTTTCTCCTCGGTTTTGTCGCAACGAAAGTCAGTCCACAATTGATTAAGACTTTGCCAAATATTGTCTGTATATGGTTTGGGTGATATTTCGTAAAAAAGGAAAGTTTTGTTTTGTCCTGAACAAGATTTTAGATGAACAATACAGTTTAGGGTTATTGGCTTTTGTTCCATATAGTCAAGCATATCAATTGTTCCACGAAAAGTTTTTATATCTCCCTTCTCTGTTTTTATTTTTTTAATTTCTGTTTTTACGGGTATTAATTTTTCTGTTGGAATTTTACGTGGCTCAATATTTATTCCAACTAGTCCGGTGTAATATGCGTTTAAATTGTTTTCTACAATTGTTGCATTTGTTTTTGGTTTTTTGTCTAAATACCATAAAAAAGCATATGTCCAATATTCATTGGTTTTTACATTGCCCCAACCGGGTGCAAATCTGATGTCTTCAACACCTTTGTAAGGAATTTGAGGGGCAAATTCAATTGGAATTAAAAAGCGTTCAACATCCCAACCTTTTTGAAAGTTAAGAGTGTATGGTGCATTCCATTTGTTGCCGTCAAATTCAATTTTTGGTGTCTGTCCAAATGTGCTTAAAGTAGTAAAGCAAAGGACTGCTGGTATTAAATTTTTCATTTGAAGATTTTTCAAGTTTGAGGGGTCATTTTAAATTAACTACTACACATAAATTCACGCCATTCAAAAAACATATTTCAATAAAATAATTAATAATTCTCAAAAAGTTAATCATCGCAATTACAACTTACCTACTGTCAGGCAAGTTGTAATAACATAAATACAAGTATGAAGATATTAGAATTTGAAATAGAAATTGGCACTGCCGGATAATAGAAATATTTATACAAACTGCTCCAGCAATTCAATTCGTTTTTCAATTGGTGGATGTGTAGCAAATAAGTTATCCCAAGAAGCAGATTTATGTGCAGAAGGTGTGGGACTTTGAAAAAATAATTGAGCTACATCACGGCTTTCTACTGCTTCAATATAAGGATCAGTTGAAATTTTTTTCAAGGCATTTGCCAGGGCATAGGGTTTCTTTGTCATTTCTGCACTGCCTGCATCTGCCAAAAATTCGCGGCGGCGGCTGATGCCAAATCGCAATAACATTGATAGCAGATAGGCGATGGAAGTAATTACAATTGCTATTAAAATAATTGCACCACTTCCTTTACTGTCTTTACTTCCTCTTCCGGAAAATCGTAAACTGCGAAAGGCAAGCTCGGCTAGGAAAGCGAAAATGCCAACAAAAATGATTGAGATAATCAATAGCCTTACGTCTCTGTTTTTTATATGCGTCAGTTCATGAGCTATCACACCTTCCAGTTCATCATCGTCCAGTTTATTGATGATGCCTCTCGACAAAGAAACTGAAAACGTTTTTTCATTGATGCCGCTCGCAAACGCATTTAAGGAATCATCTTCTATCACATAAACTTTTGGCATCGTCATACCCGATTGTATGCAGAGATTTTCAATAAGATTGTAAACCCGTTTGTTTTCTTTTCGTTCCAGGGGTTTACTACCTGTTGCCAAACGGATAAATGCTGAATGACCCACCCATGCAATTAAAAACCAGATGCCAACTGAAGCTAATACAACCGGTGCTGCATTGAAAAAAGTATTGGTCGGATCATAAATTGTATCATATGATTCTGCATGTCCATTATGATTTTTTGTAATAAAATAAACAGCAGCCCACATCATTGCCAGCAGTAAAACCGGGAATGCAATAAGCAGGAGTAAAGAATTGAAATTATTCTTCCGGATTTGTTTATCTAAACCGATGTAGCGCATTTAAAATTGCAGATTTTAGATTTAATATTTAAGAAAAGAATTCACTATGCAGGGAGAAATCTGCAATCGAAAGTCTTAAATCTAAAATTTGATACTAGGGGGTTCATCCATTGTTTTTCTTCCTTCGGTACCCAGATCAAACATAATTTCACGTTTGAATCCGAAATTTTTTGCAATAAGATTCCCCGGAAATGCTTCAGCAGATGTATTGTATTCTGTAGTAGCAGCATTAAAGAAGCGACGGCTTGCAGCCAATTTATTTTCTATATCACTTAGTTCTTCCTGTAGCTGAAGAAAATTTTGATTTGCTTTTAAATCGGGATAGGCTTCCACCTGCACTTTTAATCCCTGTAATGCAGAAGTCAGCTGCTGTTCTGCCACTATTTTATCATCAATTGTTTTGGCACCCATTGCTGCCGATCTTGCTTCGGTTATTTTAAGCAACAAATCTTTTTCATGTCCCGCATAACCTTTTACAGTTTCTACTAACTGGGGAACGAGGTCATGCCGCTGACGTAATTGCACATCAATATCAGCAAATGCATTTTCGCGGCGATTGCGCAGACGTACCAAACCATTGTATAAACTTACAGCCCATAAGGCTATCAATACAATTACTCCTAATACTATTAATACTGGCATATGATTTTATTTTAGAATTGAAATTAGGGAAATTTGATGAGTAATAAGTTGAGATTAACAATTTGAAAGCCGGTATAAAAAAACTTCTTACACTTTCAATCTTCTTTTTTACTTTTCAGGAATAAATTAAGCGAATGAGAGTAGTTCCTTTTGTTATTTCAACGGTTGTTACAGCCGGGCTTGTATTTTCATTAAATAAACCCTGGGGTGAAACACTTCCCATGCCTGCTGGAAAATTTTTAAGTCCGCAACAGGGTTTTTGGCAAAATGCTGAACCGGCTGATCAGAGCTTTGATGCCGAATTGAGTTTTAAAAATCTGAAAGGAAAAGCTGAAGTAAT
>JANLSA010000533.1:0-21643 GCA_031362085.1 Bacteroidota bacterium
CAACTGACCTGTATAAAAAAGGTTTTTTACTATTTTACTTTTACAAGTTGGTTTAAATATCGCCGTTTTCAAAAAAGAATTGACAAATCCATAATCATTGCCCCGAATAGAAATATAATAATCTGCGAAATCAGATACTGCATAAGACTTTTTATAGACTACAGAATTTAAAATTGATTCACCTGAATGCTGCTCCATTCGTTTTACTATTTTCTGAAAATATCTTTCCCGCAACTCTTCTGTATCATTTTGCAAGCCAGCAGCAACCGGAATCAAAAAAACAATCGCCTCTCCACCCTGCGGGGCTACTGAATTGTCTGTAATAGAATTTACACTAACATAAAACATGGGATTGCCGGGCCATTCTTTAGTTGAATAAATTTCAGTTGCATGCTTTTCAAAAGGTACATCAAAGAACAAAGAATGATGCAAGACATTTTTGAATTTTTTATTTAACCCCACATAATACATCAAACAGGAAGGTGCCATTGTTTTTTTGCTCCAGTATTTTTCTGAATAACTTCGGTATTTCTCTTCAAGTAAATTGGTTTCCGTAAAATGATAATCTGCACCACTAATAATTACATCGGCTTCATATTCATTTTTATCCGTCACTATTTTCTTTGCTGAATTATTTTCAATCACAAGCTGAATTGCATTTTCATTAAAATGAAATTTTACTCCTTTTTCCAACGCAAGTTTATACATGCCTTCCACTACACTATACATTCCACCCCGGGGATACCAAGTCCCTAACTTTATATCGGCATAATTCATCAAGCTATATAATGCCGGTGTATTTTCGGGCAAAGCACCCAGAAACAAAGCCGGGAATTCCATCATTTGTCTCAGGTATGGATGTTTAAAATACTTATGAATATGTTTTTTAATGGAATTAAAAACATCCAATCTGAAAATGCCTCTGATAATTTTCCAGTCAAAGAACTCGGTAACAGAACGACCGGGCTTATGAACAAGCTTATTTATTCCTGTTTCATATTTATAGAATGCTTCTTTAAGATATTTATCTAATTGCTCAGCACTTCCGGGTTCAATGTTTTCAAATACTGATTTTAATTTTTCATAGGATGCAGGAATATCTGTTTGATTCTTTTCCCAGTAAATACGATATGACGGATCGAGTCTCTTTAATTGATAGTAATCCGACACTTTTTTACCAAATGAATTAAAATATCTTTCAAATACATCGGGCATCCAGTACCAGGATGGACCCATATCAAAAGTAAATCCGTTTTCTTTTAATTGCCTTGCCCTTCCCCCCGCTGTTTTGTTCTTTTCTATTACAGTTACATCCCACCCTGCATTTGCCATAAACGTTGCCGCAGATAAACCTGCAAAACCACTTCCGATTACGATAATTTTTTTATTCAAAGTTTTTTTAATTAAGTTGAATTTGTTCTTTCAGCAATTTACGGGCAAAATGGATGCGGCTCTTTATGGTACCAAGAGGTTCATTCATTGCAAATGCTATTTCATGGTATTTATATCCTTCAAAATAAAGTTTAAATGGCCGGTTGAATATTTCAGGCAATTCCTGAACTCTTTTCTGAATTTCTTTTAAACCAATATTTGCCTCCACATTATTTTCAGAAGCACCCGGATTATTAAATATCTTGAACTCTTCAGTAAAATCGCTAGAAACAACATTTCGTTTAACTTTTCTACGATAATCGTTAATAAAAATATTACGCATTATTGTGTATAGCCAGGCCTTAATGTTTGTTCCTGCACTATATTTTTCCCGGTTTGCAATAGCCTTGTAAAGTGTCTCCTGGCATAGATCTTTGGCATTCTCGCTATTTTTTGTAAGGCTGATAGCAAATGGTTTCAACAATTCTGAATGTTCCAGTACCAGATAATTAAATTCTGAAGTTGACATGATATTTTGTTTAATTAATTGAGTACAAAGTTAAACAGAATATAATGAGGGTTAAATTTCCTGTTTAAGGAACAGCCGAAAAAATCGAAAAATGGTGAACAAAAAATCAGGATTGAACAGAAGAGATGTATTCCATAACCTGGCTTAATGATTTCTTGAGATGAAATGTTTCGGGGATTTGCTTTTTATACTGTTGTGTAATATAGCCAGAGATAATAACCGGAGTTTTTAAAGCATGAATTTTCAGCACTTGCATATATTTTTCCAAATTGAATTTGGATGAAGTGGAGCTTAGATGAATATAAATTATATCGGGTGAAAGATTTTTAATTACAAAGGCTGCATCTAATAATGGGATATTTGCACCGAGGTAATAAACTTTTGCCCCCCGGGATTTTAATAAATAATAAACGAACAGCAAACCCAATTCATGATGCTCGGATTCAGGCAAAAACAATAAAAAGGATTTATTCATTTGATAATGGGAGTGAGTACATTCAATGCCATTAATCAGTTTGCTACGGATTATATTCGTTACAAGACGCTCTTGCGCCGGATTGATATTATTGGTTAGCCAGAGAATCCCAATCCTTTCCAAAAAAGGAAAAATAAGTTGTGTTATTGTTTTTTCTATTCCCCGGGAAAGAATATAACTGTCAATTTGTTTCTCAAACTCTTCTAATTGCATAGATGATAAATTCGCAATAAGATCGTTGACTAACCGGTCCCGCTGGGCATCCATATCATTCAGTGAAAGTATTTTTTCCAGGATCTCTACTTCAGACATTTTACTTATGTGAGAAATTTTAAACCCATTTTTATTAAGCAGTGAAATATTAAGAATATGCCGAAGCTCATCCGAAGAGTACCGGCGGATATTTGTATCGGTACGTGATGGTTTTATAAGAGCATAGCGCTGCTCCCAGATACGGATTGTATGGGCTTTTATTCCTGAAATGGTTTCCAGATCTTTTATAGTAAAACTGTCCATATTCGCAATAACAAAGTAAAAACAGAATTGTTTAACCTTATTTAATCAAAATTAAACCAAATGAGGGTTTATTAATTTTCCGGATTCGGATAGTTTGTGCAGAAACGGAGAAATTGAAGGATTGGATAAAGCTTCTATATGACGGAAATGATGCAGATCAGAACCTACGAAATTATAGTAGCCTTTTTTCAAAAGATGTTGTGCAAGATTGCTGGCAGATTTACCATAATAGCCAGATAAAGAATTAATGTTTAATTGAAAATAATGCCCTGCATCTTTCAATTCGTCATAAAAATCTTTTGCATGTTCAAGATAAATATACCGCTCCGGATGAGCGATAATGGGTTGATAACCCTGCATGGTAAGCTCAAATAATATTTCTTTTAAATCAAACGGTGGATTAGCTAACGAAAACTCAACTAACACCATGTTTTCATGTACAGTGAGCAATTTTTCTTTTTGCGAAAGCAGTTGCTCAACATGTTCATCCAAAAAATATTCTGCAGCTGCCTGAATTTCTACTTCTATATTTTCCTTTTTTACTGCAGCCCGGAGTAGCTCCAGTTTTTCATTAATTATTTCCGGTGTGTTTTTATACATAGCCCACATGATGTGGGGTGTGGTAATGAATTTTTTAAACCCCAGCTTCATCATTCGCCGTATGAGCTCTAGTGAAGTTTGCAGGTCAGGTGAACCATCATCAATTCCGGGCAATAGGTGCGAATGCATATCTGTTCCCACTATGCTATAGTCTGGAATTGATGATGATTTGGAAAATAATTTAAACATGTGATTTAATGAATCAAAATTACAATGAATTTTGTTTTCAAAAATTTCTTTTGGGTAATGATGGGAAAACTTTATGTACGAGTTCACTTTTAGAAAAGATCAGATGCCAGGCCGTTAAAAACAGGATCATGAAGTCGGTATAAAAGGAAATATTTTTCTGATACCATTGTTCTAACCTTCCTTTGTATTCAAAAATTTGACGATATGCTTGTTGAATGTCTTTACTATCTGAAATTATTTTTTCTTCATCTCTGAAAATAACAGACCCAATACCCGTAATTCCCGGCGGACTATTATAAACCACAGCTTTTATTTCTTCTGTATATAAATCAAAACTTTTTTTCATCAAAGGCCTGGCACCCACAAAACTCATATCGCCCATCATTACATTAATGATTTGAGGAAGTTCATTAATTTTTGTAATACGGAGGAGCTTTCCCATTTTAGTTACCCTCGGATCATTGCGTAATGTAATTTCTCCTGTGCCGATATTGGGGCTGTTCTTCATCATGGTTGCAAACTTCCAGATTTCAAATTCTTTGTTTTTATACCCAATCCTTTTTTGAAAGAAAAAAACTTCATACTCACCAGTGAGTTTTAAAAGAATAATGATGGGCAATAAAATCGGAGAAAGAATAATTAATGCAATAAGAGAAAATATAAAATCGAAAAATCGTTTCAGGATAAGATACATATATGAAATTTAAAACCCCTCAAAGATGAGGGGTTTTGCTGAAACTTATATGTTGTAAATAATTAAAAAACAGATTTAATTTTCTCTGCTATTGTCGCCATTTCTTCAACAGTAATATTGGTAGAGCAGGGAATGCTTAGACAACGATGGTAAACAAAATTGGATTTATCTTCCTTTGAATAATAAATATCATCTTTAAACATCCGGAGTTGATTCATCGGCACCCAAAAAGGCCGAGACTGTAGTTGATTATCGTTTAAAATTTTCAGAACGTCTTTTTGCTTATTGGTCATAATGGTGAAGAGCCATAGGTTGCAATCCACATCAGGACTAATCTCCTGAAATTTTATATCTCCCAGGCCGATTAAAGCGTCCCGGTAAAAAGCATCAATTTCTTTTTTCCTTTTGATGAAAGAAGGAAGTAATTCCATTTGTCCTACACCCATTGCAGCCAGTACATTTACCAATCGGTAATTATAACCTACTTCATCATGAATATATTCAAATGAATCACTCTTGGCTTGAGTAGTAAGATGTTTTGCTTTTTTTGCCAATGCTTCATCATTGGTAACAATTACACCCCCACCACCCGTTGTAATAATTTTATTCCCGTTAAAACTAAAACAACCCATCATTCCAAAGCCGCCTGAATGCTTTCCTTTATAATATGAACCCAAAGACTCGGTTGAATCTTCAACCACTTTCAATTTATATTTTGATGCAAGCTGCATGAGCTTGTCCATATTACAAATATTACCCAGCACATGTACGGGCATTATGCAACGGATGGTTCTTCCATCTTTTACATAAAATAATTCGCCGTTCTTTTCATCGGTCTCATTTTCTAAAAACTCTTCCAGCAGATCCAGATCCATCTGCCAGGTTTTTGTATCTACATCTATTAAGATGGGGTCGGCACCAGTATATTTAATAGAATTAATACTTGCAATAAAAGTAACATTAGGGGCAATGACATAATCTTCACGTTGTACACCTGCAAGCATCAATGCAATATGAAGTGCAGAAGTACCATTACTGGTTGCCACTCCATATTTACAGCCTGCAAACTCAGCCACCATATTTTCAAATTTGGTAACATAAGAGCCTACAGATGAAACCCATCCAGTTTCAAGACATTCTTGTACATATTTCATTTCATTACCTGCAATGTTGGGGCCTGATAAAAGGAGCATGGGATTACTTAATTGGTTGATTAGTTGATTAGTTTCTGATCTTTATTGATCTCTCTGTTTTCTTAGCCATGTTATGTAGCCATTCAAAAGTTTTCCGACTTCATCTAATTTATTTTTGAAACTCGTTAATTGTTCAGTAGAAATATATTTACAATCAAACGCATCAATAAGATGATTTAATGTTTCGCTTAAAGATCCGCTTGCCTGAACGCAAAAATGAAGCTGGTCTTTAAAAGTAAATCGTCCATGCCCTTCTGAAATATTTGTACTAATTGATCTTGAAGCTCTGATAAGCTGATCCGCAAGTCAAAATCTTTCCTCTGTCGGAAACGTATTACTAAACATGAATAACTCATTCTTTAGTTCTCTTGCCTTCTTCCAAACATCAAGTTCTGTAAAACTTTTATTTGAATTTTCCATACAAATATATTAGTTGCGAACCCCAATCTACTAATCAACCAATAAACTTATCAACTAAATATTCCTGAACTTCTGCGAAAGTGCATCGGTAATTAATCCGCTTTTCATCAGCTTTGCAATTTCACGAATGCCATCGGGGACTTTTTTGGTAATTTTGAAACCCAGTTCATTTTTAATTAAATCGCAATTGACACGATAATCTCTCGGATCATCCGTTTTATCAACATAAATAACTTTTGTTTCGGGTAATTGTTTTTGAATTTCTTCCATCAGCATCCGCTTACTGTAATTTTCTTTTGTATCACCTACATTAAAAACTTTGGCTCTTACTTTTTCTTCGGAGGCTTCCATTACCATCACCACAGCTCTGGCCAAATCATCTACATGGCAATAAGGACGATTGAACTGAGGTCCCCAAATTTCCTGTTCACCAGTTAAACAAACATTGCGGGTAAATTCATTCACCGTTAAATCGAAACGGATGCGGGGTGAAAACCCATAAACGGTGGAAAAACGTAAAGCGGTTGCACACATCTTTGTATTTTTTCTTTCGTTGAGTATATAGTTTTCAAATTTTACTTTCAGTTCTGCATACAAGGATACTGGGCGTAGTTCAGAATTTTCATCAACATACGAATCCGGATCGGCCATTTTTCCATAATTGCTGCAAGTGCTTGCAAAAACAAATTTTTTTATTCCGGCTTTCTCCGCTTTTTCAAATAAGGACACCGATGCAGTATCATTTACTTCTTTTGCTTCATCAGAAAATTTACTACATGCCGGGTCGCCAACGATAGCTGCAAGATGAGCAATATAATCCATGCCTTCAATTGCACTATCAATATCTGCATCGTTCCGGATATCGCCTTTTATAAATTCGAAATTTGGGTTTTGAGAAACATCAAATAATGCATCTCCTCCAAACTTTAAAGAATCAACTGCACGAACCTGATATCCTTTATCTAATAAAATACGAACCAGCACCGAGCCAATATAACCGGCACCACCTGTAACAAGAACTTTTTTCATTTGTATGTTTTATTTTAATTTTTTATGAGGGTTTCCAATTACGGTTTCATTATCCGAAATATTTTTTATCACAACAGCTCCGGCACCAATCATTACATTTTTTCCAATTGTTATCCCTTGTTTGATTACAGCGTTGGCGCCAACAAAAGTATTTTCACCAATAGTTACATTGCCACATAACACGGCTCCTGGTGCAATATGAGCAAAATCCTCAATTATACATTCATGATCGATGCTGCAGGAAGTATTGCAGATAACGGCATTACCAATTTTTGACAAAGGGTTAATTGCAACATTTGCTGCTATAAATATGCCATTGCCAATACTTGCTGATGCTGAAATAACTGATGAAGTATGTATTGCATTTACGGAATACGAAAGCGCTGAAATTAACCGTTCAAAAACTTTTCTCCGGGTTATGTTATCGCCTACTGCAATGAAATAATCATACGATTTTAATAATTCAATTACATCTTTATCTGAATCTGCTCCAAGATATTTTAACGCGAAGGGGTTAAATAATTTTTCTTCATTATCACAATAGGCTGTTACTGTTTTACCCATGGATAAAAAAATATCTGCTGCTACAAAGGCATGACCTGAATACCCTATTAAAGCGATTGGTTTATTTGTGTTATTGGATTTCATTTATCAATTCAAAATATTTATCCCGTATTGCCTGATGAACAATCTGCTGGTCAAAATGGTTTTCAATTTTATTTCTTAATTCAACAGCATATTGTTTTATCTGTTCCGGATGACTGATTGCAAATTTCAGCTTTTCTTTCAGATCTGCTTCATTTTTTACTTTAAATAATAATCCTGTTTTTTCATGCTCCACAATATCTATATTTCCTTCAATGATGCTGCAAACTACTGGACAGTTCATAGCACCGGCTTGCAGTATCACATTCGGAAAACCTTCACGGTGTGACGGATGGATAAGCAATGAAGCAAATTGCATGTAATATTCAACCTCGTTGCTCCAGTTAATATGGATAATACCCGGATGATTTTTTAAAACGCTTTTTGATTCAAAACTTATCGGGTCCAACTCTTCTTCAAATGAACCCAGTAATATTAATTTTAATTTATCATTTTCCTTGTACAATTCTGAAAACACTTTCAGCAGTTCATCAATTCCTTTATCGTTTACAATTCTTCCCACAGAGAGCAGGTAAATATATTCCGGATTAAAACTCAGTTGCTCTCTTATTTGTTGAAGTTTTTCTTTGTTAAGATTTTCTTCCGAAAACCTTTTAAGATTAATGCCATTGCTTGAGCCCTTTGCAATCACATTCAACTTTGACTCACTTACCAGTTTATTTTCCCGAATGTATTTTAACAATGAAAAACTGTTGGGCCATACATGGGTAGCTGAACTTGCAGTTAGTTTTTCCATCATCACCAGTATTTTTTTCGTAATCCCTGTTGAAGTCATAAACCGCAAACCGGCAATTGTATGAATCCTGATTTTTACTCCTGCATATTTTGCTGCCAGCATGGCAAGCAGTCCCGCTTTGGGTGTATGCGAATGAAGGATATCCGGTTTTTCTTTTTTAATAAACCGGTAGAGTTGCCATAAGGATTTTAAATCAGCAATTGGGGTTATTTTTCTTGTCATGGGAATGATGACATGAGTACATCCTTCGTTTTGTATCACATCCTCTCTTTCTTTTCCATCAGCACTTACCATTATTACATCAAACCCATTTTCTTTCATATACCGCATCTGTCCGGCGAGTAAATGTTTCAATGCCATGGGAACGGTAGTTATGCGGATGAGCTTAGGCATTTTGGAGAAAACATTTTTTATGCCATACTTCCATTGCAAATAGCGTCCAGATCATTTTCGCTCTTTTTTCATCACCTGTATTTATTTTTCTGCTCCAGAGGTTGTTTATAAAAGAAGGCTGAACAAAATTCCGGCAATAAGCATTTGGTGCAAGTATATAATCAGCAATGATGTTTTTCAATTCGCCATCAATCCATTTCTTTAGCGGTATTTCAAAACCCCTTTTTGGCTGGTTAATCAGTTCTGCTGGTAAATATTTTTCTGCCAGCTTACGCAGGATGTATTTTGTCTGGCTGCCTTTTATTTTAAATGAATCGGAGATTGTTGGAACATATTCTAATAGTTCTTTACAAAGTAACGGGCTTCTACCTTCCAATGAATGAGCCATAGTAGCAATATCCATCTTCACCAGTAAATCGCCTGCCAGTATATTATCAAAATCCAGATTCATAATTTTTTGTAGCCCGGATAAAGATGTTTGGTTGATTTTTTCAAAATCGCTTTCAATTTTTTTAAGTGACCCGGAGTAAGTTATTAAATATTTTTCAAATCCCTCAAAACTATCAACGGTGGCAGATAAATAAATATCCATCCCATCTTTGCTGGCAAGATCTGCAAGCCGGTAAAAATAATTGTACTTGCTTTTTTTATTATGCGGGGCCGGAAGAATTGTATGCGCCATTTTAGCAAATGATTTTACCAATGCTCCGGGTTTAAAGAAATCATATTTTGCAAAAGGAATATAGCGTCGGTAGCCGGCAAATATTTCATCACCGCCATCTCCATTTAAAATAACAGTCAGGTGTTTTTTTGCAGCTTCACTTACATAATAGCTTGGAATAGCCGAACTGTCAAAAAAAGGCTCCCCGTAATTAGCAAGTATTTTTTCAACATCATTCGTCAGGTTATTAAATGAAATTTTTATTTCTTCATGTTTTGTCTGGTATTTATCCGCAACCAGCTTTGCCAAAGGAGCTTCATCATATTCTCCTTCAAAAGATACAGTAAATGTTTTCAGTGTTGAATTATACTCTTTGGCAATGGCAGATACAATACCACTATCGATACCGCCGCTTAAAAAAGAACCGACTTCGAGATCGGATGATTCGACCCTGTTCTTTACGGCTGTGTGCAGTGAAGTATCAATTTTTTTAATCGCCGTTTCAAAATCATCACTCGTTTTTGTGCTGTAATAATCCCCGATATTCCACCACTTCGTTAGTTTTACTTCAGTTGTTTTAAGAGAAACATAAGCATAACTGCCAGCTTGCAGTTCAAAAACATTTTGATATGGTGTGGAAGTTTTATAGAAATAACCCATGCGTACATACTGTTGAAGATTATTTTCATTTATTTGAAGTGGCAACTGGTTTTTTAATGAATTCAGTTCGCTGCAAAAAACAAACGACTTGTTGTCAGAATAATAATAGATAGGTTTTTTACCGGCTCTGTCCCTGGCAATAAAAAGCTGTTTTTCTTTTTTATCATAAATCACCAAGGCGAACATTCCATCCATTTCATTTAAAAATGCAGGACCCAGTTTCGCATAAAGTTGTAAAATGGTTTCTGTATCGGAATTCGTGGCACAAATAAGATTAAATTTTTTCCGAAGTTCACGATGATTATAAATTTCGCCATTAAAAATAATGGTGAGATGCTCATAGTGCATTGGCTGTTTGCCGCCGGCTATATCTAAAATAGAAAGCCGGTGATGATGCAGTACCAGGTTATCATCTGCATATGTTGTTTGTTCGTCCGGACCCCGGTGAAAAAGATTTTTGGTGAGCCTGGGAATATTAAGCGGAAAATTTATAGAACCGGCGATGCCACACATAGAATATTAAAATGCTGATTTGTCTTTTAATAAATAAATACGATACCCTAATAATTTTTTAAACCAGTTTGGATACTCCAGGCCCGCCTGTCTGAAAAGAATAAGAATCATAACCAGGAAAAAGGGCATAGCCGGAATTTTATACCGAGAAAGAGAACCAAAATTTGTTGCTGTACTTCCGACAGCTGCAGCAAATACAAAAGCAAATACAAAGCATAACATAAATACAGGGTTTGAAAATATTTTTCCAAAAAAATAAAAAATTCCTTTTTTAAAAATAACTGACATTGAAATAAATAAAAAAAACATTGCTTCAATAACTGAAAGGGCAACAATGGGAGAAGATATTTCCCAGGGGAAAGGACGGAAGAACGTTGCTACTATCCCATTTAAAAAAACCATGACCGGATTGGTAGAACCTATTGTGAAATAAGCTCCTTGTTCGGTTTGGCTGAATTCTGCATATTGACTTCTGCTTGTGGCACTGGTTTCAATAATTGTGTCGATTCTGAATGATTTTACACTTTCGTCTGAAGTAGTATACTGAATTAAATAAAAAGCAGAAAGAGCTCCTACAACAATTGTCATTACCGTGAAGATATTTCTCAGCGTGCTGTTGTTGATAAGTTTGTTTAATTCTGAAAATAACCATAATACAATACCCGGAATTAATGCAAACAAAATGTAGGGTTTAATATAAAATAAAAAAATAATTGAAACTGCTATCCATGCTATAGAAGAAATAAATTTTCGACGCTTAATTGCAATATTAAATACAGCATAAACCAGATAGCCAACACTACCAAAACAAATGGGATCCTTCAGCATGCCTGAACTCCAGAATACAGCACTGGGTAAAAACAATGTGGCTAATGCAATTTCCCGCCAAAAATCTGGAAAATAATGGGTAAAGAATTTATAAAGCCGGATACAACCGCCCAAAGCAAAAAATGAAAATGCCATTGCGACACATAAATAACTCTTTTGAAAAATAAGCAGAAAGGGCAACCCGAGTTTGGCTACAAAAAAATTTGCTTCACCGTGCATTGCCTCCCAGATTGGGTATATAGAAGTGTCGTAAATAAAATAATTCATCAGTGGCGTTTTCACATTAATAACTTTTGTCAAAAAGATTAAGACAAAATTATTCGGGTTATCCATCACAGCATCGTACAGATGCAACCCGGAGAAATAATACATTTCAGAATCGCCACCGCTGTAATAAAATGAACTGAATGCTGTAAAAATAAGTGCACATGCCATTTTAAAATAAAATGCCTGAAGTAGAAGGGTTCTAGTTCTATCGTCCTTATACTTTACTAATACTAATGAGAATATCATCAACAGTATAATAAAACAAATAGGAGCAGCCAGAAAATCAACTTCACGAAAAAGCGAACCCAGTAAAATCATCTTACTACACTAATTTTTTATTTTTAAAAAAAACTATGACACAGGAGTCGTTAGAGAAGAACTCTCTTTTATATCAAGTGGCTTACGAAGAAGATCCAATATTTTCTTTGTTCTTTTTTCAATCAGCGAATATTGCAGCCAGCCTAAAGCCACAACAAAGAATACTGCAGGCATCCAAACAAAATAATTAACAATATAAATTTCCCTATGGCCCGATAGCATCCAGAATATTGCGAGGTACAGATAAACGCTGGCAAAATGTGTGATATAAAGTGTATAGCTGAATTGTCCTATTTTCATCAGCCAGGGTATTTCCACCCGAAACCTGAGAAAATAAAGCATAAGCAATACACCCAGTACTGCAGCTATCATAAAACTATACACGGTTTCTGTTTGAAAATAAAAATTAACTACGAAAGTAGCTGCGAGGGTAGCCAGCAATAACAACAGTAAAACATACCGGCCTAAAAAACTGATCGCTTTATTCACTTCTTCAAAATAATTATAAAGTAATACACCTGCTGAAAAATAAATATTATAGGTAAATAAAAATTCATGAATATAATAAGGTATGCCCAGTGCTTTGATTTGAACCGGGAAAACAAAACTGCATGCAAATAAAACCATCGAAATAATGGAGTAGAGTTTTACATTACGAAGAATAAAAGGCGCTAGCAGATAAAACATAACTTCATAAGTTAACGACCAGAACGGACCCACAAAACCATGCATCGGCATATAAAATAAATTGCCCGCCACTTTTTCAGGTTTAAAAAATTCATTCATTTCCATGGTACGTAAAAAAGCAAACTGGTTATAAAGTCCATTATACCATTGAGGAAACATCCATTTTGTAATAATGAATATAATACCGGCCCATACAAGTGCCATTACATAGGATGGATAAATACGAATCAATCTTCTTTTATAAAACCTCAGCGGCGATTTATCTGATGCAAGGCTATGTGCAATTGAAAACCCGGATAATACAAAAAACACAATTACAAATTCTACTGCCAGTCTTGTAAGCATACTGCTGCCAAAAATTATGTAATCGCTGATATGCCATCCTTCACGGGGAAATAGTTTGGAATATTCGCTGCCACCCATCCACAGGGTTCCCCGGCAATGGGCTATAGCAACATATAAAGCTGCGATGCCTCTTATTGAATCCAGAATTTCAAAATCTTTCTTTTTAAATGGGTGTTTCATGTTTTAGATCTTATAACTAAAAAACTATTTTTTTGCAGTACGTACCTGTTCATTAAAGTAATCTTCAATTTCTTTCAAATCTTCGGGGGTATTAAAACTCAGTAAATCTGTTTGAATAGCTATGGGGTACCCTTCTGCCCTGAAACCTTTCTTTACTAATTTTTCAATGATATATAAAAAACCCTGTTCTTTTTTTCCATTCACCTCTGCATACTCCACTTGTTTTTTTAATAAAGAAAAAACAGGTTTCTTTTTAAAAACAAAAAGCCCGATATCCCTTTCTCCCTTTTTTCCCGGAGGAATACCGGCTGCACGGGTTTCAATTACTGCTTTTATTAAACCATTCTCCCTTTGCACGATAGTATAGCAGGATTCACAAAACGATGTTGCAAGAGAAAAATCGTTTTCGGCAACTACATGATGATTGACCAACTGTCTTATAGTAGATTTATCTAAGAAGGGTATATCACTCCAAACCAACAGCACATCCGAATCATCACTGACAGCAGTTTCAGCCTTCAACAAAGCATCTCCCATTCCCAATGCCTCTGTTTGAAAAATAAATTTTGCATTTACCCCATACTCCTTCAATACGGTTTCAAATTGTTGTTGATGAGATGGGTTAATTATGATTACCGGGTTCGAATCATAAACTGATAATGACTTGCACAATCTCACCAAAATAGGTTCACCACCTATCTTATATAGCGATTTTGGAAAATCCAATCCGCTTCGACTGCTTCGGCCGGCAGCAGGTATAACCACTGTAATTTTTCTAACAGTCATTGATAGCGGTTCGTTTTTCTTTTTTTGAAACCGTCACTGATGGCAGGGTAAAAGTATTTCCTGTTGGCACCAAAAAAATAACTCAAGAATTGACCAGGTCCGTTTCGTTTTAAAATCCTGAACATTGCAACCCCTATTGTAAAAAAATCACGAATGAAAGCTTTGTCAAAATAGAGGTGGTTAAGGATAATTGTATTGCGGATAAAATAATAGACTTTCTTTTTATCAATATTTCTTTGTGAAACATCGGGATGATAATGCAATGCATTTACTGCACTGTAAATATTACCCGTCTTACGCATTCTGTAAAAATAATCTACCTCATCGCCATACATAAAATATGATCTGTCAATTTCACCCAATTGTTTTGCTTTCTCCACATTTATCAGTGCACCATTAAATAAATGAGCATGTGGATATTTACCTTCTATTAATGGTAGCTCCCGAACTGTATTAAATTTTCTTTTGAATGAAAGAATGACTGGAAACCCATTGCTATTTAACCGGGGCATTCCAAAAACGAGTTCATCCTTTTTATTTTCCTTTACTACTAATGATGAAAGGCAAATTGTATTTTCATTCATCTGGGATAATAAAATTTCCAACGCCCTTTTATCCGGGAAACCATCATCGTCCATAAGCCATGCATACCTGTATCCACGTTCAGCTGCCGTTTTAAGAGCCCGCCACCAGCCACCAGATGATCCTGAATTTTCCTGTGTTATATGATCAATATTATTTGCTGTTAAATATTCATTCGTACCATCTGAAGATGCATTATCTATAATGAGTATATCAAGGGGAGCTGATTGTTGTTTAAGATAACTGAAACAACGCTTTAATAATTCCAGCCTGTTATGTGTAACAACAACGGCAAGTACAGTTTTTTCACTCATCGTTTTTCTCCAGCATTGTTACCAGTTCAAAAAAATTGCAAGAATAGAAGGAAGTATCACCCGCATCACCTGCCTTAATCGTTGAATCAACACATATGGATTCAATTCCTGCGGCATGTGCAGCAAGTAAACCGGCTACTGAATCCTCAATAACAATTGCATGGCCCGGAAGAATTGAATAACGGTTTAACACCATTTGAAAAATTGCTGGATCCGGTTTGGCCCTGGTTACATCATCTGCTGTAATAACGGCACTAAAATATTTTTCGATACCCAGTGTTTGTATCCCTGTGCTTATATTCATTTTTGACCCGGAGCTTGCAATAAAAAGTTGATAATTTTTTTTGGCAAGAGCATAAATAAATTTATCTGCCCCGGGTATGAAACTGATTTCATTCTGGTAAAGTTCGTTGGCAAGTTTTCTTTTTAGCGTTACCAGTCCTTTTATTTCTTCATCGGGTAATACAACTTCATGAGCTAAAAAAAATTTCCGGATAGCATCAAAAGTTGATAACCCTAAATAATCTGTGTACCTGAAATCAAGATTATATTTTTGTAATGCTTCCTGATAAGCCCGTTCGTGTATCTGAAGCGTATCAGCTATTGTACCGTCAAAATCAAAAATAACTGCTGTCTTTCCAGTAAAAGATGGCTTAGTGTGTGGCTTCAAAATTATATCCATTTAATTTACTTGCGCAGGTAAACAGTTAATTGCATACCGGTATCTGTGAGTTCCATATATTTTCTCAGCACACCATGTGTAAACCTGGGAAAAGATAATATTTCACAAACATCAAAATAATGCTTTACCGTTTCCAGCTTCAGCCGCTGCGATGCTTCGGTAAAAGATTTTAGCGAATACTCATACAAATGAAACGGGGCATGCATAGGAGATAGGTTAGTAACATAATTTGTTCCTCTTAGCTTGTAATAAAAATTAATAATCTTTCCCAGCAAATGCTTTGAGGAAGGTACTTCGATATGAATAATACCAGCGGGTTTTAACCAACGTGTTGCACGTTCCAGTATAAATGCAGGATGGTACAGATGTTCAAACACAGCACCGAAGGTGATGAAGTCAAAATAGTTATCAGGAAATTCAACTTCTTCGGCAGAATCCAGTTTTATTTTTTCAGCTGGTATATTAAGCCATTCAATGGCACGTTCACGAAAATTAGGTGAAGGTTCAATTCCATACACATCGAATCCGGCTTCCTGCATGGCCCGCATTGCTTTACCCAATCCTGCTCCAACATCTAATGCTTTCATCCCTTGCGTAAAAGGCATCAATTCCTTTGCAACAGTTATCTGGCGGGCAAAATACTGTGGATCGTATTTAAAATAATTTTCATCCCAGCTATAGTCTTCCGGGCTGATGCCGTAATGATCCGTAATCTTATCCGGTACAGGTTGAGGATAGCTGTAGATGAGACCACAGTTCGAACATTTTTTTACTGATACAGTTATCCCTGTTTTCTTTTTCGGCCGTAACCCCTGTGACTGGCTAAGACGCTGTCCCATGATTTTATGATGGTCAATTTTATCGTGGCACATTTCGCAGGTATCATTATACTCGAACTTATAGACTCTTGTTGCTGTTAACATTATTATTAATTGTTTTAAAAAATTATTTTCGGGAAGAATTATTTAATTGCTCATAATATTTACTTACGATAAAATCAGCCAGCACATCACCATTGTGTTTGCCGGGATTATTTATGTCTTCAAAAGCGTCAGTGATTATTTTACATCCAATATTGTTTAGCACTTCTGCATCTACCGGTACATAGTTTTCTATTTTTTTGCTGGAAAAACTATTATTGACCAGTGCTATACTGATTACATCATTAACGGAGATATTGTATTGCGTACCCATCTTGAGGTAACGTACGGTGCCATTGATAAAATCACTGGCGGTATAGCTAGGGGTTTCATAATCTTCTCCAATATTGGTAATGAAAACTTTCAACGCCTTTTTATTTGCTGCAATAGCATCTGTAATACCATGCGTCATATAACTTGGATATAAAGATGAGTGCTGTGTACCTGCTGAATAGATAATTATATCAGCATCGCTGATACTTCTTTCTACCTTAGGTGTAATAGATACC
The DNA here is from genome assembly GCA_031362085.1 of Bacteroidota bacterium. Classification (GTDB taxonomy): domain Bacteria; phylum Bacteroidota; class Bacteroidia; order Chitinophagales; family Chitinophagaceae; genus VBAR01. The sequence continues at coordinate 17,064 of JANLSA010000533.1, forward strand.
TGCCTGTTCATAATTTCAAAATATGCCTCAGCCTCTTTAATATCCATTTTAGATACCAATTGCTTATCAGGATATTGATCAAGAAGGTAAATTTTCTTAATTCGTGAATTGGAGCGCAACTCCACTATTTCCGCTTCAGAATAAAGAATAGTTCCATCCTCACGGATAGCGATTAATTTTTTGTCTTCGTTATTAGTAGGTAAAACAGTTCCCTGCAGTTTGAATAATTTATCGAAGAAGATTGTGGCATCTTCAAAATCGCCACCGCAATAGAGAAAAGCACCTGCATACAGCAGGTTCATAATACTGCAGTCATCGAGATTTATTTTTTTGTTCTCCGCTTTTTCTATCAGCTCAATTCCGTTGAGCAGGTATTGAACCAAAGTCCTTAGTGATTCCCGGACAATCTCATCTTTAATTACAACACCGGTAAGTTCGTTTGTATTTTTTGTTGCAAATGCAGTGAGTCCTCCAAGAATTTTTTCCCGATCTCCTTTTTCTTCATAGCGGAAATTATACAAATGCATGATGCCGTCATAATCTTCCAGATCGCGGGGAATCATTGCTTCCTGTACTTTTCTTATATCAGACGGTCCAAGCATTCTGAAAAACGACCGGATATTACCGGTTGATTTTCCATCATCATAAGCATTTACAATTGAGGTATAATAAATACCTTCTTTTTTCAGGAAGCCGGATATAAGTGTTTTAGCACCGCGGCCACCATTAAATGATACAATATTGATCATAAGCTATGGTTTTAGATAAGTATTAAAAATATTTAAGAAAATACCTGGTTATAAGCCTGCCGGTACATTTCTACACCATGATTGAGATCGTATATACCGGAAATATTATTTCTTATTTCTATTGGATTAACTGCAAGCAATTGAGGAATGGCTTCCACAATCCTTTCATATTCTCTTTCATTGAACTTGTTAATTGTAATACCACCACCTGAATGACGAATCACTTCTTCCACATCGCCCACACCCGTATTGGCAATTACGGGAATACCCATTGATAACACCTCACCCAGTTTGGTAGGCGAACTGGATAATTTAGAAAAAACGGGTTTTATAAAAGATACATTTATATCAGATGTTTTAATATAGCCCGGTACCTGTTGCCTTGATGCTTCGGTAATAATTATATCCTTTTCATCTAATTCATACTCTTTTATTTTTGATAAAATCATAGCAGGGTTGGAATGGGTAACAAATAAAAAAACGGCATCCATATATTTTTTTTTTACCTGCCGGAATAACATAAGCATTTCATCCAGCATATACCATGCTCCAATTGAACCCAGATAACTTATAACTAATTTTCCATTGTCTATTCCAAGTACTAAGCGGCTTTGTTTTCTTTGAACTGCTGTAACCACTGAAAATAAATCCATATCGGCACAGCATGGAATTACGGGTAACGGAATTTTTGGATTGTAGCCTTCCCATTTCATTATTTCTTTCTTCCCGGCTTCTGTCAATGAAATAATACAATCAGCCTCGCTGATATACTGAGTTTCTTTTTTTTTATAATACTTATATACCTGACGAAATAAAAAACTTTTTTGATCCCATGCACCTCCATCTTTTTTTTCGTCGGCCCAGAAGCCACGCATGTCAAAAAAGAATTTCACTCCGTATTTTCTTTTTAAAACCAACCCGAGGTCTGCAGTTATGTAGCCTCTGCAATGAACCATATCAAATGATTCTTTTTTATGCAGGCTGAAAACTTTTCGCCGCATCCTTAGCATATCGTACAATTTAGAAAGCAATGGTGGCTTTGTAGTGAAGCTTAATGGCTCCCATTTAATACCTGCTTCAGATGTAATCTTAGTTATGAGCTCTTTATTTTTCTCAAACCGAATTTTTTTCTCAAAACTTACAATCGTAAACTGATACCCTGCTTTTGCTAGTCCGGTAAGATAGGGTAGCACCTGCGACTGACCTAACGGATCGGTCATACCATCATAGGATATGTATAGAATTTTTTTCAAAGATGTTTTTCAAGGTACCACTTATGCAAAATTATCAATACCCAAAGACGGTTATACAAATATTCCCTTCCCGCAAGAAATTCCTTTTTGAGTTGTTGTACTCTTTCAGGTTTTACCAAATTGCAATCTTCAACAACTTTATTACAGAGATATTTTTCCAGCAAATAAGATAATTCTTTCGAAAGCCACATGCCAAGAGGAATTGCAAAGCCCCATTTGGGCCGGTTAAAAAATGGTTCCGGGACATAATCATATAATACCTGTTTCAAAAGATATTTACCCGTATCACCTCTTAACTTCAAATCCTGATTAAGATTAACAGCAAACTCGACAAGCCGGTGATCAAGCAGCGGTACTCTTACTTCCAATGAATGCTGCATAGAAGCACGGTCCGTTTTCACTAATAATTCTTCGGGTAAATAATTTTTTATATCAAATAAACTTTGCTCTTCGATAAGCGATAATTTCCGGTTCTTTGTTTTAATAGATTCATCCAAACTAAAATCAAGTGGCTTTATTAATAAATCCATTATTTCATCCTCAGTAAAATAATATTGTTCCTGAGAAAATATATGACTCTTGATCCTTTCCTTGTTTGAATAGTCAAACAATTTACTTCCCCTTTTAAACCGATTGTTTCCGAAAGAATGAAGCGCTTTTGCTATGGGCCTGCGGAATGTATTTAAAAAAGGGTTGCGTAATCTTCTTGCCCAGGTATAAAAACCATATCCTAAAAAAAGCTCATCGCCTCCATCGCCAGACAAAGCTACTGTTACATGTTTTCTTGCCAGCTTTGATACCATTAATGTAGGAATTGCCGATGAATCTGCATACGGTTCGTCATATATTGAGGGGAGGTTATCCACCAGTTCCATTGCATCCGATTGAGTTACGGTAAACTCATGATGATCGGATCCAATATGTTTTGAAACTTTAGCAGCAAAAGCCGATTCATTATACTTGGCCTCTTTAAACCCGATTGAAAAAGTTTTTACAGGTGTAGCTGAAGTAGTTTGCGCAATGGCAGCGACTAAACTTGAATCAACACCTCCACTCAAAAAAATCCCTACCGGCACATCACTGATCATGCAATATTCAACACTACTTTCCAGTAATTGGGTTAATGTTTTTTTTGCTGCCTTTTCATCTTTTACAACTGCAGGGTCAATTTCATTTTCAATATCCCAGTATGAAAAAACATCCAGTACTCCGTTTTCCAATACCGCATATTCACCCGGTTGTAGTTTAAAAAAATCTTCATAAATGGTTTCATCGTGTGGTATATAACCCAGGTACAGAAAATGACTGACAGATACAGGCTTTATTATTCGTTTAAGTGGTAATGTAAAAAGGGCTTTCAATTCCGATGCAAAAGCAAGATCGCCTTGCTCATACCAGTAATACAATGGCTTTACGCCTAAGCGATCTCTCAACAAATAAAGTTTATCTGTTTGCGTATCCCAAATTGAAATTGCAAACATCCCATTCAAATCACTGACAGAATCAATACCTCCTTTTGCAAAGGCTTCAATTATTATTTCGGAATCAGAACTTGTTCTTGGTTGTATTTTATATTTTTCTGCAACCTCTTTAAAATTATAAACCTCCCCATTATATATCATCACATAACGGCCATCGGCAGAAAAGAAAGGCTGATTAGCCGCAGCAGAAAGATCAATGATACTGAGGCGGCGATGCCCTAATCCTATTCCTTTTGACTCATCATAATAAAAACCGTCTGCATCAGGTCCTCGATGACTGAGTATATCTGTCATACTCTGCAATTGCTGCCGGTCAAATTTTTTTGAAACAAATCCTGCTATGCCACACATTTTATGCTGTATTTATTTATATTCTTGACAAATAGGGTTTGTAGAATAACGGAAGCCATTATGAAAATTTGATTGTAATAATTAATAAGTCGATTCGGTATTATTTTTTTATACCTTTTACCGTTGCAGCAGAATAATTATTCCCGAACCGGAGAAAGCCTGCAAAAGTTACATTCATTCCAAATTCTTCAAACCATTTTTTTACTGTTGAAACCCGTTGCGGGTGATCATGTTCAGGAGAAAACATATCAAACGTATCTAATATTACCCATTCCCTTAACTCCTGTTTACTCAAGTTAGGAGGAAGTGTTCCTTTAATATCAACAATGGGTAAAAACCGATTTACCAACCGGCCTATTCCAATTTTATCAAAGAAGAAATAGAGTTTTGTAAGCCATCCTGCATTTTTTTCAATCATACTCAGCAGCCGTTCATTTGACATCCGTTTTGTAAATGGGCGGAAAATATATTTTGCATGGATCTTTGTCCACCAGCCTTTGATAGGATAAAAATCAACCACTACTTCGCCACCCGGTTTTGCTTTATCTACAAGAGCCTTTACTGATTGTTTAAAATCTGGAGTATGCTGCAATACCCCGAAGCAAAAAACTTTATCAAATGAATTATCAGGGAAGGGCATTTCGTAAATGCTTGCCTGGAAAAGGTTCAGCCGATTGCCATGATGACTGTTATTATTAAAATTTGCTGTTACTGCATCTGAATAATCAATGCTGTAAAGATTAGCT
>JANLSA010000554.1:0-2532 GCA_031362085.1 Bacteroidota bacterium
TATGATATATTGTGTAAACAATATGAATACACAAAATTTAAGTGAGTTTGAATTACATGCTCGTGCTATTTTAGGTGTAGATGATGTGGGTATGCAAATCCGTATTTTCCAAGATATCCTCGAAAATGATCTCTCAGTGCGCAAAGCAGAAGACTTGGTAAGAACTGCTTCACCAAAAAAAGCTACTGACAAGGCTGTTAAAAAGCAAGCTTATGCTGCAGATATCAGAAATATTGAAGAGAGATTAAGTCGCCGATATGAAACGAAAGTGGAAATCCGTAATAAGGAAAATGGTTCAGGACAGTTAGTTTTCTCCTATTTTTCAACCGACGATTTAAATCGCTTAATTGAACTTTTAGATTTTGATTGATTTTTTCAATCTTATAAAACTATAGTTTGAAAACCTATTTCACAAAGCGTACACTATTAAAATCCAAAGATTTACTTCTTTGGATTTTCCTATTTTTTAGTATGCTAATTTTCTCTAATCCAACTCACGCTCAAAGTCCTGTAGATACTTTAAGCAGAGTTCATTCAGTAAAAAAAGCAACTTTGCTTTCTACTTTTTTGCCTGGTGCTGGACAAGTTTACAATAAAAAAATATGGAAGGTTCCTATCATTTACGCAGGATTTGCAGGAATGGCTTACCTAATCAAATTCAATAATGATAATTATCACACGTATAATAATGCTTTAATAGCAAGAAATGATGGTGATTCGACAACAGTAGATACTGAATTTAAAGATAAATATACCGATGAAAATCTTGCCACCTTACAAGACTATTACAGAAGTAATAGAGATTTAAGCATAATTATTACTTCGTTAATTTATGTGTTAAATATTATAGATGCTCATGTAGATGCTCATCTGTATACTTTCGATGTAAATGACAATTTGAGCATTAAAGTAGAACCTGAATTTCAATTTAATCAAATTGGAAAATAGTAACATTATTATCAGGGTAGCAACTCCCCAAGACACACATTACGCAACAACCATTACAGATGAAATGGCTGCTTCTGCTAAAGCCAGGGGTATAGGTATAGCTAAGCGTTCGCCTGAATATGTAGTGCAAAAAATCAACGAAGGAAAATCTGTCATTGCTTTTACTGGCGATGGCACCTGGGTAGGTTTTTGTTATATAGAAGTTTGGGAACACAACAAGTTTGTAGCCAACAGTGGCCTGATCGTTTCTCCGCCATTCAGAAAAAGCGGTGTTGCCAAAGCTATCAAGAAAAGAATTTTTGAACTGAGCCGGGAAAAATATCCTGATTCAAAAATATTTGGTTTGACGACCGGTCTTGCTGTGATGAAGATCAATTCAGATCTTGGTTATGAACCGGTAACTTACTCTGAACTTACCACCGACGAACAGTTTTGGGCAGGCTGTAAAAGCTGCGTTAACTTTGATATATTGATGAGTAAGGACCGTAAGAATTGTATGTGTACAGCCATGTTGTTTGATCCTGCCGATCATTATACACCTGAAGAAACAAAACAGGAATTTAAAAAGCATTCTAAAAGTTATGAGCGCTTTATGCGTATCAAACAAAGCAGGTTGCTTACTTTTCTGCAAAAGAAACAGGGCGGCGGAAGTTCAAAATCCTTGTTACGTTATTTTTTTAATTTTTAAAATCATTTTAAATGATTGCAAACGATACAAACGCTTCGGATAACTCCCCTTTAGGGGATGGGGGCAAAGTTGTTTTGGGTTTTAGCGGCGGACTGGATACCACTTTTTGTGTAAAATATCTTACAGAAGAAAAAGGTTACGAAGTACATTCGGTAATTGTAAACACCGGTGGTTTTAGTGCTGATGAATTGAAAAAGATTGAAGCGCATGCTTATAAGCTGGGTGTAAAATCGCATACAACGGTTAATGCTGTTAAAAGTTATTACGATAAAATAATTAAGTACCTGGTTTTTGGAAACGTGTTAAAAAATAATACCTATCCTTTAAGTGTTAGCGCCGAAAGATTAAGCCAGGCAGTTTTTATTGCCGAGCATGTACAGCACCTCAATGCAGATATCGTGGCCCATGGCAGTACCGGTGCAGGCAATGACCAGGTAAGATTTGATATGATCTTCAACATCATGATACCCGGTGTTGAAATTTGTACTCCCATCCGTGATCTGAAATTAAGCCGTGAGGATGAAATTGCTTATTTAAAAAGCAAAGGAGTAGAAATGAATTTTGACAAATCGATGTACTCCATCAACAAAGGTTTGTGGGGCACCAGTGTGGGTGGTAAAGAAACATTGAACAGCAAAGGCATGTTGCCCGAAGAAGCCTGGCCTACGCAGGTTACAGCAACTGAAACAAGATCTGTTGAACTGGAATTTGTAAAAGGAGAATTGATTGGCATTGATGGAAATACATTTTCGCATCCAACAGAAGCCATTCAGCATTTACAGTCCCTTGCAGGGCCTTTTGGTATTGGCCGGGATATTCATGTGGGCGATACCATCATTGGCATTAAAGGCCGTGTGGGTTTTGAAGCGGCTGCACCGATGGTCATATTAAAAGCA
>JANLSA010000566.1:0-2906 GCA_031362085.1 Bacteroidota bacterium
GAACTGAATAAAAAAGATGCCTTGATTTTTGACCTGCGTTATAATACCGGTGGTAATGTGCATGACCTGGTGCTGAAATTTTTAAGCCAGCGCAGTTACCTGCAATGGAAATACAGGGAAGGTGCTCTGACTCCACAATCAAATTTCTCACCAAGCGATAAGCCGATTATTTTACTAATAAACGAACAATCATTGAGTGATGCCGAAATGACTTCAGCTGGGTTCAAAGCATTGAAGCTTGGAAAAATTATTGGAAATGAAACGTATCGCTGGATAATATTTACAAGCGGAATAAACCTGGTTGATGGCTCATCCGTTCGCATGCCGGCATGGGGTTGTTATAGTCTTGATGGAAAAGATTTGGAGAAAACTGGTGTGCAACCCGATATTCTAATCATCAATAGTTTTGATGACAAATTAAATGGAAGAGACCCGCAACTGGACAAAGCGATTGAAGAGATATTAAAACAGTTGAAATAAATGTTTCCCACAAAGACACGAAGAGAACAAAGCAAAATCCGTTCAAAAAAATTCTTTGCGTTCTTCGTGTCTTTGTGGGCTAACAAAATAAATTAAGTAAGGAAAACTTCTAAGCCTCTCCTTCAGGGGAGGTTTGGTGGGGTTGCTTTCACCAATCGTATCATGGCACTGCTGCCTTCTGTGCTGGCAAGCCTTGCATCATAACGTTCGCCATTTACCAATGCTACCATATATGATGTGTTGGGTGGAATAGAACCCAGGTTTTCTGCGACCATAATTAATTCATTACTCTGCCGTAAATCTTTTACAGAAAGTTTAATAGTGTATGCAACTGCTGTTAATCTTATATGTTCAAAAATCAGTTTACCATTTAAAAAAAGTGAAATCGAATCACCATCCACTTCTGCATTATCATAAAAACGCAGTTCAATTGAATCGCCGGAGACTGGAATTTCTTTTATAAAAATTTTTGTCCGCTCAGCAAATTTTTTTTCAATCACTTTATTTTTTAAGGCGGGCAATTTGATTTCTTCTTTCCGGGTTATTTCTACCGGCTCATTTTTTATTTGTTTTTGCAAAACCGGTTCTTCTTTTTTTAATTCTTCAGGCTGAAATGATTTTTCCTTCGGAAGCTCAACTTTATTAAACGAAGTACCAGCTATCATTTCAACGCTGTCAATAATTATTGGATCGTTTGTCCCCGTAGTATAATTTTCAATAATAAAATCCCACTCGTCATTGAAAACCCGGGTATCAGATTTATCAAGATGCAATTCGCCTTTCGAAACAGTTTGATTATATTTTTCAATTGCATTTCCGTCCAGCATCATTTTTCCGCCACCGGGGCAATTAAAATCAGCCGCTGACTGTAAGGGCCATTTTACCTGTGGATTAATATTCAGCCGTCCTGATTTTTCTTCAAGCAATTTAACATCCCACCAGATTACATCATTTGTTTGTTGATCAAAATACCCTTTTATGCTGTATCGTCTGAAACTATTAACTGACTCATAGTAATAAGAAGTGCCCGTTAAGCTATCGCCCCGCTGAACAATTTTAAGTTCCGTTTTTTGTTTTCCAATTTTTCCTTTCCAGGTTCCCGTTATCATTTGCCCCTCCGATCGAAAAAAAAGAAGAATAAAGACGATTATTAAAAATGGGATAAGATTTTTTTGAAAACGCATAAACATAAAACGATTTTACAGCAGTAATATTTTATTATTCTGGAATGAATACGAATAAAACAGATTTTGTTTTAAGTAAAATAGTTGCATTTGCTCAAATGCAGGTTGCTTAAGAGATGTATGTATGCCCGTATTTTCTGCAAAAAGTCAACTGCCAATTACCTTGCATCCAATAATTAAAAAGTTGGAAAATTTTTTTTAAATGAAAGTTGTAGCAATTGGAAAAATCTATATCTTTCCATCAAAGTCTGGAAACCAAACCGGATTTTTTTACCTGCACTTATTAACTGCTATATAGAAATTGAAGTCTTCTTCTTTTAATTTACTGTGGTTTCTATTCAGGTTTTTCAGAACCCATTGGAAAAAATTATAACTGTCTTGTAAAAAACCAAACTACAATTCACATCAATTAACTTAACGACTCAATTCATGAGAAAAATTCTACTCCTCGCAGTTTTGCTGGTAAGCACATTCATTTCGCAGTCTCAATATGTAAATGAAAAAGACAAATCGGTTGCTGAACAATTAGTAAGAGCCAATAAAGATGCAATTGGCTTATTTTCTGAAGAAGAAGGAGAAAATCTGATTGTTCAATCCACTTATGTTATTCAGGGAACTGATATCCGGATGGCATATATGCAACAAAGTTTTAAAGGCATTCCGGTACACAACCGATTACTGGTTCTTGCTTTTAAAAATGGCAAACTCGTATCCAACGCAGGTGAGCTTATCCATTCAATGTATGAAAGAACTGAGAACAATAGTGGACTGCCATCGGTACAAGCATCAGATGCTTTATTAACAGCATTGATCGATCGTAAATTGAAGGTTGATGAAATTGGAGCCTCAACAAAATCTGAAGATGGATCGAAATTGAATTTTGGCAAAATGGGTATTTCAACTGAAAATATCACAGCAGAATTATTGTGGCTACCATCAGAAACAGATAAGAGTGTAAAATTGGTATGGCAATTTTTTATTGTACCCAATAAAAGTTCTGACATGTGGTTGGTTCGGATAGATGCCAACACAAACCAGGTGCTTGCTGCAGAAAATCTTATGATTTCCTGTAGTTGGGAAAATACAGAACACTCAAAAGAGGATCATTTTAATAAACATCATGATAATCCCGGGTTTTCAGGAAAGAATTTTGTAATGAATCAGAATCAAAAAACAAATGATTGGCGTTACAAACCTTTTGTGCAGAATAATGGCTCGTACAGAGTAGTTAAATATCCTGCT
>JANLSA010000002.1:0-12867 GCA_031362085.1 Bacteroidota bacterium
ATGGAAATTCAGCAAGGATAAATCACCGCAAATACTCATCATTGTTCCTACCCGAGAGCTGGTGGCACAGGTTGTAGAAAATGTAAAAGCATTAACTACCTACATGAACCTGGTAGTAGCGGGAGTTTATGGCGGTGTAAATATTAATACGCAGCATATTGAAGTTAGAAAAGGAGTGGATGTTTTGGTAGCAACACCCGGCCGGTTATATGACCTGGCTATGAATGGTTCCTTCAAAACAAAAATGATTAAAAAAGTAGTGATTGATGAAATTGATGAAATGCTAAACCTCGGATTTCGTACCCAATTAAAAAACATTTTGGATTTTTTACCAGAACGGAGACAGAATCTCTTATTTTCTGCTACCATGACGGAAGAGGTGGAAGCTCTTATAGATATTTATTTTAATAACCCGGTACGGGTAGAAGCTGCTCCAACCGGAACGCCGCTTGAAAATATTATACAGACAGGATATGAAGTACCTAATTTTTATACAAAAGCAAATCTGCTGGAATTATTATTAACCGAAGATTCAGGCATGACCAAAGTATTGGTGTTTGCAGCTACCAAACAATTAGCCGATCAACTCTATGCACAGTTAGAATCAAAATTTCCGGGTACTGCCGGTGTTATTCATTCTAATAAAGAACAGAATCACCGGTTCAATACTGTGAAGCAATTCAAAAATGGTACGTATCGGTTTATCATAGCTACAGATATTGTAGCAAGAGGAATAGATGTGGCAGAGGTAACCCATGTCATCAATTTTGATGTGCCGGAACTGCCGGAAAATTATATTCACCGCATTGGCAGAACCGGAAGAGCAGATAAAAAAGGAATCGCTATCACTTTTATTACTCCAAAAGAAAAAAAACTGATCACGGCTATTGAATCGTTGATGAAGTATAAAGTTCCCTTGCAAGTATTACCTGCAAATCTTACTATCTCCGATGAATTAACAGAGGACGAGCAACCAAAAGTCTCCATGAAGACCATTCCTTTAAAGCAGCCAAAAAAAGAAAAAGCAAACCCGGCCTTTCATGAAAAATCTGCTAAAAACAGTAAAGTAAATTTTATTGTAAAGCATAAAGACCGGATGATGGAAAAATATGGCCGGCCTATAAAACGCGGTGCTAAGAAAAAATAATACCGAATGTTTATATCAAAAGACCCACTGCACGGCAAAACATTAGAAGCAATCGTAACCGAATTAGTTTCGCATTTCGGTTGGGAAGAATTGTCACATGAAATCAATATCAATTGTTTTAAAAGTAATCCCAGCATAAAATCCAGTTTAACTTTTTTACGAAAAACAGAATGGGCCAGAAAGAAAGTGGAAAGCCTTTATATTTATATGCTGCATAAAAAAACACAGGCGGAGTTGAAAAATAAAAGTCATGAATTGTGACTATCCGAAACAACAAACTGCGGCCCATTAATATTTTTTATCAACAACAGGAAAAATTCTTCCGGACAATACAGGCATTAATAGTCAGTAGCTGAAATAAATTAGTTTATCCTGTTGTTAGTTTTATAGTTATCTAAATAAACATTCAACAATTTCTTTTTGATTAAAAGATTAGCTGTATTTTTCTATCTGGTAAATTATCTGTAAAGAATGAATAGCACATTAAGAAGAATTTTTGATTGGGCCGAAGTATGGGCGTTGCTTATTCCTTTGATTTATTTATTATTTAAACGCAGGCAACCCCGTTTTTTAAAACCGGTAATCATCTACCTGTTTATAGCCCTATTCATTAATATATCAGTTGATATTATTGCAGATTATAAAAAACATTTCCCAGACTGGTTACAAAGTAACAATCCAATTTATAATGTGCATTCCCTTATCAGGCTTGCCTGTTTCAGTTATTTTTTTGTAGCACTTAAGCAATCCTTTTTTGTCCGGTTCAAATATGTTCTTCCCCTTCTATCACTCGTCGTAATATTAATCAATTTTGGATTTATTGAAAATTTTGGCAACCCTTCTCATTTAAGCGGTAATTTACTGTCAGCCGAAGCATATCTTTTACTTATTTATTGTATGTTGTATTACCTGGCAAAATTAAATGATGATGCAGATGATATAAGTACCGGACCCGATTTTTGGATTGTAACCGGGCTCAGCATTTATGTAGTAGTTAATTTTTTTGTTTTTTTATTTTATGTTCCGATGATATACCAGGATGGAGATCTGGCAAACGATATGTGGGATATCCATAATGTTGCTTATATTCTCTTATGCATTTTTATAACAAAAGCTTTTTATGAATCTTCTCGAAATCAGCATACAGTCTAGAGTTATTATTGGCATTTCAGCCATGGTAGTTTTATTTACCAGCTTTATCATTGCCTTTATAGGTAACCAGCGTAAAAAACTGCAATACCACAAAAACCTGCAGGCAATACATGCTGAACAACAGAAAGCATTAATGGAACAAAATCTTCATTTGGAAGACCGGGTAAAAGAAAGGACGCATGAACTGCTGGCGCAAAAAGAAAATCTTCAGGTTGCTTTAACAGATCTGAAAGCAAGCCAACTGCAATTGGTACAAAAAGAAAAAATGGCTTCACTGGGTGAAATTGCGTCGGGCATAGCACATGAAATTCAGAACCCGTTAAATTTTGTAAACAATTTTGCAGAAATAAATACGGAACTATTGCTGGAGATGAAAGCACTTTTGAAAAAAGAATATGCTACATCGACAAATGAAGAAATCAATTTGTTATTTGATGATGTTATACAAAATCTTGATAAAATAAATCATCATGGAAAACGGGCAGGCAATATTGTAAAAAGTTTGCTGCAGCATGCCAGAAGCAACAGCAGCGAAGCCGTACTCTCCGATGTTAATTTATTAGCCGAAGAATATTTAAAATTGAGTTATCATGGTTTTCGGGCAAGAGATAAATCAGCTCATGTTCTCATTCATGCTACCTATGAGCCATCCCTGGTTGAAATAAATATGGTGCCCCAGGATATTGGACGTGTATTAATGAATATTTATAACAATGCCTTTTACTCTGTAATTGAAAAGGCAAAACAAAATAATATAGATTATAAGCCAATGGTAACCGTACTTACCAAAACGGAGGGAGGTAAAGTGAAAATAATTATCCGGGATAATGGATTGGGAATTCCCACTAAATATTTAAGTAAAATATATCAGCCCTTTTTTACAACCAAACCTACCGGTGAAGGCACAGGGCTTGGCTTATCCTTAAGTTACGAAATTATTAAAGCACACCAGGGCGAATTAAAAGTTGATTCTAAAGAAGGAGAGTTTGCTGAATTTACAATAGAACTTTTACAGGATTAGCAAAATGAATTAATAAGTAAATCAATTTCTCAGCGCTTTGTGTATTTCATCAACCAATCCATTTGCAGGAAGGTCTTCACTCAGTTCCCAAAACATGATACCTCCCAATTTTTTCCTGCGGATAAATTTTGATTTTTCACCGATCGATCGTTTATCATCAAATGTGGCAAATAATTTTTTTTGCGGACTGTATTGAAATGGCGCCTTTGCTTTTTTATCCCAGTGATAAATAAATCCGGAACTGTCGCTGAAGTAAGTCGAAAAATTTTTATACGGCAAACTGTATTTAAATTTCCCCGGCTGATACAAACCCCGGTTAATATCAGAAACATTTTCCCAAACCCTTGCATAAAAAGCTGCGCCGATAATCAGTTTACCCGACGGTACATTTTTATTGAGTAACCAGTTTACACATTTTTCAGTTGTTTCCTTTTCAGATTTAGAACCTGCTAACGGAGTGTGATGACCTGTTACTGTACTGTTGCCATTCACCAAATCATATGTCATCAGGTTAATGAAATCAACCAAGGGTACTACTTCCTTCCAGTCAATAGATTTTTCCAGGTAACTGATAAAACCACCTGCAGCAAAACTGAGTAGATAGTTGTTACCCATTTCTTCCCGCAAGTTTTTTACCAATGCTGTAAAATTTATTTTATCAGCAGCAGCATATTTATGTCCGGGATAACCTTCAATAACGGGGTATTCCCAATCCAGGTCGAGGCCATCAATATTATATTGTTTAAAAAGTGCTACGGTTGTTTTTGCAAAATTATTGCGATGCGCTGCAGAGCTAAAGAGTTCGGAGCAAGGAGCACAACCACCCCATCCTCCAATGGATACCATTATTTTTAACTGTGGATTTTTATTTTTTAGTTGTACCAATTGTTGCAAGGCCTTGCGTTGATTTTCGTTGTGAAAAGTAAGGGTATCGTTTTGCAGTTTTAAAAAACTAAAAATAATATGTGTTAATTTTTCTACCGGGTATTGTTGAATCGTTTCGCCATTGCCTGTATAGTATGCAATTATTTTATGCTTGATTGCTGGCTGACAGTAAAGATGTGTAACAGCAATAAAAAATAATGGCAGCAGAATTTTTTTCATATAAAATGAAGGTAGAAAATTTAACGGGTTATAAGGACAACAAAAAAAATGAATTAAAAAACTTGCCAATAACAACGGGGTAAAATTCAGCAAAAAAAGACCGCCCCACCGAAGGCGGGACGGTCTTTTGTAAATAAATTTTTTATTTGGCTGGAGGAGGAGGTATGATTCCTTTACGTACAGCCTGGAACATCAGATCAACCTTTCCTGCGTTATTAAATCGCCATGTTTCCTGGAGGCTAACAGAATCAACTTTTCCATCCATATTTGTCTGTACTTCTGTTCCCCATACTGTCACCCAGTCTTCATTTTTATCAGTACTTTTAACAGCAAATATTGCATCCATTGTCATAACCATTCCTTTAAATGAACTACGGTATGCCTGCATGTTTTTAAGTAACGTATCAGTGAGTCCTACCATGCTGGTTCCATCAGCTAAAAACAAAGAGAGGCTGTCAGCAAAACGGCTGCGGCTGGGAGAAAGATCTCCTTTTTTCCAATCTTCCCATAAGGCCAGAACAGTTTCAGTATTTGTTGCATCATCCATTACAAAAGAGGCTGAATAGTCCGCAGTGAATCCGTGCATATTGGTGGGTACATTGGCTTTGGCTTCAGCAGCAACATCGGCGGCTTTTTCGTTGTTACATCCCAAAAAAGAAATTGCAAAAACGGCTACAAAAATTCGTTTCATGTTTTAATTTTTAAAGTGAATAATTTATTTAAGTGTGAGTTATAGTTCTGATAGGCTGGGAATAGTGGGCTAAGGTAATTTTATTTATAAAAAAAGCTATATAAAATTTTTTCAGTTGGCTGGAAGAAAAATATAAATTGGGACTTTGATGCATCGGGGGTTTTATTTTACCATAGAAATCCAGGTTTAAAAACAGTAACTATCAGGAATTTTTTGAATAGCTTACTTGTACCCATCGTGATCCGCTCCATACTAATAAAAGTGTATCAGCTCCTTTCATTTGATGGTTGCCACTAAGTTCTGTCCGGTGTTTATTTACATTATCTACCATAGTAAACGGAAGACCTAATGAACATTCAATCAGCAACAGATGTCCGTTTTCTTTCCCTCTTGTAAGGATCACCTTTGGGTTCGTCCCATCTCCCCTCACAGACAAATAACTGTTATCACCAACTGTAATTGTTGGTTTGTCTTTTGTTACCTGAATACTTTTTCTTGGTGCAATTGTAAGCATTGAATTTGTTTTTAGTTTATTAAAAAAATGCCACGATACAGAAACAAAGTGAAAAGCAGCTTGTTACTGATTTTAGAACAACCTGAAGCCCGTCTCTTTCACATCCCTGCTATTCGTGCCAATGAACAGTTTGAATTCTCCCGGTTCTGCTGCAAATTTTAATGCTGAATTATAAAATTTCAAATCTTCAGCGCTGATGGTAAAATTTACTTGTTTGCTTTCTCCTTTCTTCAAAAATATTTTTTGAAATTTTTTTAATTCTTTTAACGGCCTGGTAATGCTACCCACCATATCCCGAATGTATAGTTGTAGCACCTCTTCGCCATCATAGTTTCCGGTATTTGCAATGGTAACTGTAGCAATAATGCTTTCATTCATTTTCATAGAAGTATTGTTCAACGTAATGTCACTATAAGAAAATGAAGTATAACTTAAACCATAACCAAAAGGAAATAAAGGTGCGATTGGCGCATCTAAATAGTTCGATAGAAATTTGGGCGAGTCATCAGGAGAAGGTCTGCCCGTATTTTTCTGACTGTAGTAGATGGGCACTTGTCCAACATTTACAGGAAATGAAACAGAAAGTTTTCCGGATGGATTATAATTGCCAAACAAAACATCTGCAATTGCATTACCAGCTTCGGTTCCTGCATGCCATACTTGCAATATGGAATTGGCCAGTTGGTTTTCTTCTGTTAATGCAAGTGGTCTTCCACTCATAATTACAAGTACCATTGGTTTCCCGGTTTTTGCTAACGCTCTTATTAATTTCTTCTGGCTTTCCGGAATAGTTATATCTGTTCTGCTTGCTGCTTCACCACTCATTTCAGAAGCTTCACCCACTACAGCTACTATTACGTCCGATTTGTTGGCGATTTCTAATGCTTCGTTCAGCATTTCATCCGGTGTTCGCTTATCAATATCAATCCGGGTTCCGAATACATTCACCTTTTTTGCCAATAAAATATCATCCGAAATGTTGGCTCCTTTTGCATATAAAATATTTACACTATTTCCTATGGCATTTTTTATTCCCTCAAAAACGGGTATTGATAATTTTGAATCTCCGGACACAGCCCATGTTCCCAGCATATTACTTTTATCATTTGCCAACGGACCTATTAATGCTATGGTACTTGATTTTTTTAGTGGCAACGTTTGATTATTATTTCTTAACAACACAAATGAACGGGTGGCTATTTCTCTTGCTTCTTTTCTTCTTTGTTCTGTCAAAATTTCTGTAGCCGGTTTATTTAAATCTATATATCTGTAAGGATCATCAAACAATCCTAACTTATATTTTGCTTCAAGAATACGACGACATGCCTGATCTATTTCAGCAATCGTTATTTTTTTCTCCTGCAATGATTTTTTCAGCGTTATTAGAAATCCTTCTCCCACCATTTCCATATCAAGCCCGGCTTTTAATGAAAGGGCAGATACGGTTTGCAAATCACCCATACCATGTGTTATCATCTCATTTAACGAAGTATAATCAGATACAACAAATCCTTTAAAGCCCCATTGCTTCCTAAGCAAATCGGTTAACAACCATTTATTTCCTGTGGCAGGAATGCCATCAATCTCATTGAATGAACTCATTACACTTCCCACTCCGGCATCTATTGCAGCTTTATAGGGTGGTAAAAATTCATTATACATTTTTATCCGGCTCATATCAGTTGTATTATAATCTCTTCCTGCTTCGGAAGCACCATATAATGCGAAGTGTTTTACACAAGCCATCATTGTATTGTCTTTTGACAAATCATTTCCCTGGTATCCTTTTACCATCGCCCTTGCTACTTGTGAACCGAGATACGGATCTTCGCCTGCTCCTTCTGCAATGCGACCCCAACGAGGGTCACGGGCTATATCGACCATAGGAGAAAAGTTCCAGCATAAACCATCGGCTGTTGCTTCCAGTGCAGCAATTCTTGCACTTTGTTCAATTAATTTCATATCCCAACTGCAGGAAAGAGCCAGCGGAATCGGGAAAATAGTTTTGTAACCATGAATAATATCTGAACCAAATATCAACGGAATTTTTAAACGGCTTTGTTTAACAGCAATATCCTGGGCAACTTTTATTTTATCTACACCCGTTACCCCAAATAATCCTCCTACATTTCCTTCTATGATTTTTTTTTCTACATTACTGCTCACTACCGTACCTGTGTTCACATCTCCACCCGGAGTAAGCAGGTTCAACTGGCCTATCTTTTCATTCAAAGTCATTTTCTTCATCAGGCTGCTCACAAACATATTCATCTTTACATCAACCCGTGTTTGTGCGACGGCGGTTAACGACATAAATGATAATCCAGCAAGAATAATTTTTTTCATTATTTATTTTTTTAGATGTGGGCTTTCAAACCCTAATTTTTTTAATCCCTGTTTTATTTCCGGGCAACTCATAAATAAATTCCATAGCAGACCGCTTCGATAATTTTCCATCATTACTACGATTGGTCCCTGGTCAATTGCAAGATATTTTGGTGCAAACCAGTTATCCTGTTCACTGAATGCATCATAAAAACCATAAGGCCCCCATATTTTATTTTTTAAATCATTATACCAGTGTTTCATTGCAGCCATTGACTGCACTGGTGTATAAGGAAAAGATGATAATGCTGCTGTGGGAGATATTACTCCTAAATCATTTTCCATATTTGGAGCATGAGTTGTATAAAATTGAGTAGAGTAACTGGAAGTTAATCCCCAGTTGTTGGTACCATACCCTTTAAATTTTTTAGGATTGTCAACACACCATAGATAATTGATAAGTGCCAGGTTTTTATTTTCCTCCCAATAGTCAGCATACTTGTCTTTTAATCCCCGTGGATCAAGACCGAGATAAGAATAATGTGCCCAGAACAATGGACCACCCTGTGGGGGATTACCCTGGTAACGCAACTTTAATGTATAGCCTCCATATGATGAAGTTGTTTTTATTTTTCCATTCTCTGCCCAACCTTCATGATATACTTCTGCAGGTATATTGTGTGTTGGTGAAGATGCAGCCAGCACATACAAGATCAAACATTCATTATATCCACGCACTGGAAAATTCATTTTCCATCCATAGTCAGAGCTCCAGTGCCAGTACAAAACATTTTGCCCGTTGCGGTACCAATCAAAATCAACTTCTTTCCAAAGCGTATTAATTCTGGTTGCTAATTTTTTTTCTAATTCATTTCCATTGCTGAAATATTGACGAACACAAAGCAATCCCTGTATCATAAAAGAAGTTTCTACCAAATCACCACCGTCATCATTTTTGCTGAATGGTTTTACTTTTCCTGTTTCACCATTCCACCAATGCGGCCATGCGCCATGAAAACGATCTGCCGTTTCTAAAAAATGAACAATCTTTTCTAATTGTTTTCTTCCTTCATCTCTTGATATAAATCCTCTTTCTATGCCAACCAGTATTGCCATTACACCAAAGCCGGTGCCGCCACTGGTTACAATATTCTTATCGTTTTCCGGATAGACATTATCAACATGAAAACGTTCTCTTGCCATTCCACTTACCGGTTCTGCACCATCCGTGAAGTATTGAAAAGTTTGTTGTTGTACTAAACTGAAGAGTGCAGTATCAGTTGCTGCAATGGGATTATTTTCCGTAACGACAGATTTTATTCCAGGATTACATCCGAAAATAAAAAATAATAAAGCCACCATGCATCTTATTACCATTTTGAAAAATCAAATTATCTTAAGAATTCAAAAAAATATTTTTACAAATAAGGTGCGGTAAAGCCCAATCTTCTTAATCCATTTTTAATTTCCGGAGCACCGGAAAACAAATTCCATAATAAACCACTCCGGTAGTTTTCTATCATCACAATAATTGGTCCCTGGTCTATTGCCAGGGTAGAATTGGCAAACCAGAGATCCTTTAAACTAAATGCATCATAAAAACCATATTGCCCCCACAATTTATCGCCAAGTTTATAATAAAAAAATTTTAATGCATTCATTGATTCCGTTGGAGTATATGGAAAAGATGATAGAGCTGCCGTGGGTGTAATAACGCCGCGATCATTATTGGGCTCATTACCGCTATACCCGGTAGGAATATCACTTGCAGTTAATCCCCAGCATAAATTACTGTAGCCATAATATCCCCGTGGATTGGCTTTACAATATTCATAATTTATTTTGGTATGATTCGTAGTCTGTGTTTGATAATTGGCATACGTATCCGCCAGACCATTTGGATTAATACCCAAAAAAGAATAATGTGAAAAAAATAATGGACCGCCATTAGAAGGGCCTAATGGCAATTGATATCCATAATATGTATTATTATTCCGGATACTTCCATTGTTAGCCCAGCCATTATCATAAACAATTTTAGGAATGGGATCAGTAACCGATGAAGATGCAAGTACATAAACTATTAAAGCTTCATTCCAACCTTTTATTTGTTGGTTGATTGTCCAGTTTAGCGTTGGGCTCCAATGCCAGTACAATACATTTTGATTGTTTTGCCTGAACCAATTCCATTCCACAGCATTCCAGATACTGGTTATTTTATTGCGGAGATCCATTTCAACAGCATCGGCTATATTAAAATATTCACGGGCTGTAAGCAATCCATTTATTAAATAAGAAGTTTCTACCAGGTCAGCGCCATTATCATTTGTGTTGAATGGAATGGTAGATCCTGTAGCTCCATTTACCCAATGTGCAAATGCGCCATGATAACGGGTACAATTGTTTATTAAAAAATTTGAGATTTTTAATATGCGATCACGGCCTTCGGTCCGGGTTATAAAATTTCTATTCACTGCCGCAACGATTGACATTATTCCAAAACCAGTTCCTCCGGTAGTCACCAGATCACCACTGGAATTACGTTCTCTTGACATGCCACTGACCGGATGCCCGAATTCCCAGAAATACCGGAACGTTCTTCTTTGTACTGTATCCAGTAACTGTGAATCGGTGATCAATGGAAATTTATCTGAAGAATCAATAGATGTTATGAATTGAATATCCACTGCGACATCAAGTTTGCCTTTTTTTGCCGATTGCAAATCAGTAGCAGCCTTTATAGTATACCGGGTTAAATATTTTAATGGCGACTGCGGGATAATAATTATAACACTGTCTTTTTTTTCATAAGTATAAGTGGCGGGAACAGTAACACCGTTTTCATTTAACGAAATATTGCCTGCTACACTCTGCCTGTCGACTGCATTACTGAATACAAGTTTTAATGATGGATTTATCCGGGTATCGTAATAAACCGCAGAGGATAATTTATTATCAACCTGTGCCTGTACAAACTGTAATGGGCCCGGCGGGATTATATCTTTTTTTTTGCATGAAAAAAAAACTGCCAGGACTATTGATATAAAATATATTTTTCTCATCATGATTTAACCATAAAACTAAAAAACGGGGCTCGAATAACAGCCCCGTTTTTTTAAATAATCAAAAAATTATCTTCCTGCTTTTCCTAATTGATATAATGCAGTAATCTCTGCAGTTGTTAAGAGTTTATTATAAACCCTTATCTCATCTATTTTACCAGTGAAAGCAGTAGTCCATGTATCTGCAGAAACTGTTTTGCCGGGTATATTATTATACCAGCCTCCAATGATCACTTCATGGGCAGTATACACAAAGGAATTAACTCCCCTGTTTTCAAAATTGGTATTACTTACTAAAGCACTATCAGCATAAATTCTGAAAATACTCTGAGCTCCGGAACCACCTGCAGGATTATACGTAGTAACTACATGTATCCATTGATTGGTACCTCCTTTTTTTACAACTTTATATTCTGTACCAGCTAACCCATAATTATTGATGTTATCCTGCAAGCCGCCGGTGTTACTATATAAGGATTTTAAAGTTAAAGTATCCGAAGCTATCGCATATTGGCCTGCTTCAATCAACAGATTAATATTTCCGAATAGTTGGGTTGGCCTGGCCATTTGGAAATACTGATAAGGGTGATTGTTAGCCGGAGCACTGCCGCCAGCAACAAAATTATTTGATGCCTGCACCCATGCACTTACAGAAAAAGGTTGGTTAGATGCTAATGCACCACCTACCGCACTTGCAAAATAGATATAACCATTTGCAAATGTAGCTGCCTGTCCTTTTATTCCACCTGCTGCAAAGGTCACACCTGCGCTGGAGGTTGGAACTGTGCCAGCTTTGCTTTCATTTCCATTTCCATCAAGCGGCCAGTAAGCTTTCAGATTGGCTGAACCTACTTCATCAGAGTTATTATATCCGCCGATAGTTGGAAGCGGAACATCTTTGTTTTTTTTGCAAGCTGCAAACGCAACTACTAATACTACCGTAAACGCCAGTATATTTTTTGTTGTTTTTTTCATTTTTTTTGTTTTTGTTTTTTTAAAATTGATAATTGAATTATTTAATGGTTTAGTATCCCGGGTTTTGAGTGATCCTGTTTGCACTTAAATTAATCTGGTGTTGTGGTATTGGAAATAAATCATTTTTGGGAGACACGTAGGGTTTGCCTGCTGCCTGCAAAACTGCTGCAGCCCTGCCCGTGCGTATCAAATCAAACATGCGGTCATGTTCAAATGCCATTTCTACTCTGCGTTCTTTATTAATTGTATTCCTCATTAGAGACTGACTTATGGCATAAACAGGTAAAAGACCTGCACGAACTCTTAATTGATTCAAAGCTGTTTTTGCTGCAGTCGTATCGTTCAATTCATTTTCTGCTTCGGCTTTAATAAGAAGAATTTCGCCATAGCGGAATATGCGAAGATTTTTATTTGTATTTACATCATCGCCATTAAAAGATTCGTTTGTTTTACTTACATACGATTTATAATTATAAAAAGGGCTGGGTGCTCCTGCATTTACAACAAAACCATCCCAAAGTGTTTGGCCTCTTTGCATAATGGTAGCTGCTTTTCTTGTATCACCGGGTTCGTAAGCATCAAATAAATTTTGAGTTGGTGTATTAAATCCCCAACCCAATCCACCGGCACCGCGGGGAGCCTGTACTAAAAAATAACCATCAATTCCTTTATTGGGAGTGATGCCTATTGCATTTACTTCCCATATTGATTCAGCAGAAAATTCACCGGACTCTCTCCAGATGATTGCATAGTTTGGTAATAAAGAATACTGAGTTCCGGAAATGATTGCATCACAAACCGTTTTTGCCTGCGACCATTTTTTTTGATATAACAATACTTTGGAAAGTAAAGCCTGTGCCGCTCCTTTTGAAACTC
>JANLSA010000050.1:0-1770 GCA_031362085.1 Bacteroidota bacterium
CGACGATCTGTTATTGGAGGCAAAACTTAAAACAAAATTAGTTGGACTCAATCCAATTCCGCCAGATTCCAATTGGAATATAATTGAGAATGATTTAAAAGAGTTTGCTGATACAAAAACGATTGCTGAAAAATTAAATAAAATCAGCGAGCCCCCACCGGCTGGCATTTGGAATCGAATTGCGGGACAATTGAATGAGGATTTAGTGAATATAAAAATAGCAAAACATCTTTCAGCAATCGAGATGAACCCACCAGAAAAAAGTTGGAATACGATTGTATCTGAGCTTGATTCGACAACTCCCGTTATACCTTTTGTAAAAAAATACAACCGGATTATAAAATTTGCAGCTGCTGCTGTTGTAGTTGGTTTAATTGCATGGGGTGGTATTAAATTTTTAAATAGTGAGACGAATAAAACTGAAGTTGTTGCAATTGCAAAGGAAGCAAAAGAAAACCCCGTTTTTCAATCTCCGGTTCAAAATACCGCAATGCTGAATTCTGATAAAACTGTTATTGCTTCAACAGTTGATTTAAAAGAACCTCCGATAAAACAAATTTCTACTAAAGGGAAAAAAACAGCAATAGCACAAAAAGATAAAGACATCATTGCTTCCTTAAACAGTTTTCAAAACAATCATTCGGGTACAGAAGAAATAATTGCAGATATAAATAATGTTCAGCGAAATAAAAAAGCCGGCATTGTAAACAGTGAATCTGATTCAGTTGCTCCCCGTTATCTTATGTATTTAAGAGATGATTGTTCCATTGTAAAAGTTTCAAAAAAACTAGCTGATCTGCAATGCATCTATAACAAAGACGGAAGTGTAACACAAAATGCTTTGGCAAGTTTGAACAAACAGTTTTGTGATGATCTGGTAAAAACCTGGCAGGAAAAATTAGCCAACGCACCTTTATCTTCCTTTGATCCATTGGAGTTGGCTGATATTTTGAAATAAATCCCGCCCCTATCTCCTAAGGGGAATACGAAAATTATAACTAGTAATCTCATTCCTGCAAACTGCAAGATTAAATTCGCACTTCGCTTTCCTTATTTTTATAAAAAAATAATTATGACAAGGGTTCAAATCGAGCTTCCAGAACAATTTAATTTCACTACAGAAATTTCAATTCGTATTTCAGACATCAACTATGGTGGTCATGCTGGCAACGATTCGATACTTTCCTTAGCCCATGAAGCCAGAGTTCAGTTTTTAAAGAAAGCTGGCTATGGTGAGCTGGATATGGAAGGTATTGGTTTGATAATATCGGATGCGTCTATTGAATATAAAAGTGAATTGTTTCATGGTGAAATTGTTTTTGTTTCAGTAAAAGCAACAGACTTTTCTAAAGTAGGTTTTGATTTATTTTATAAAATTGAAAAGGAAACTGAAAAAGGAAAAGTATTGGTTGCCAGAATAAAAACAGGAATGCTTGGATATGATTATCAAAAAAAGAAAATTGCTGTTATACCGGAAATTGCTGTTAAGAAATTATCAGAATTATAAAAATACTAAACGAAAACAGCCATGATTTTTATTCATGGCTGCCGTTCTCTATTGGTCTCTCAGGTCCAATTATATTTTGATAAACTTATGATGTATCCATTCACCATCTTCTTTTTTTGCAGTTAAAAAATAGATCCCGCTTTGCAGTTTGCTAATATCCACTTCCATTGTTTTAGAAGTAATCATAATCCGCATTACATTTTGTCCGATCAGGTTTGAAACATTTATTGTTTTCCCCAACCAGCGAATATCATATTCTAAAT
>JANLSA010000065.1:0-1702 GCA_031362085.1 Bacteroidota bacterium
ATTATCTCCACAAGGAGTCCTTTGGACAAACAACAGATGAAGAATTAGAAAGTTTATCACCGCTGCTGCAAGGTTTGAAAAAAGAAAATCCATATACAGTTCCACAGGGGTATTTTGAAAATCTTTCTGTACCGGTAGTGGAAAAAACAAAAGTTGTTTCAATGGTAAATCGCAAATGGTTGCGTTATGCTGTTGCAGCAATGATGATTGGATTGATTTCAATGGTTGGCATATCGATAATAAAAAATAACACAGGCGATCCAATAGCTAAGATTGAAAAGAAAGCAACAAAAGAAATTAATAAATCAAGCAATGAGGAGTTAAACGATTTTATTCAAAATACATCTACAGATGTAGCAGCGATTGAGAAAAAATCAGATGTTGAGTTAAATGATTTACTGAAAGATATTCCGGATGAAGAATTAAATCAGTTTGTAGAAGAAATAGCTGAACCTCAAACGGAATCAACTGAATCAATTTTGAATTAATAATGAAAAAGTATTTATACATATTAAGTTTATTTTTTGTTACCTGTTTTTCTTCTTATGCCCAGGATGATGACAACCAGGATGAGAAACCTGGAAGATTACAAATTAAAATGAGAGAGTATATTCAAAAAAGACTGAGCTTGAATAAATCTGAATCAGAAAGATTTGCTCCCATTTTTTTAAGATATGTAGTTGACCTGAGAAGAACTCACCAGGATTTTAAAACAGACCGTCCGATGTTGCAATTAAAGATTGCTGAATTAAGAATAAAATATCGTAGTGAGTTCAGACAGGTTGTGGATGAACAAAGAGCAAATAAAATTTATGAATACCAGCGGGAGTTTGAAATAAAAGTAAAGGAGACTTTAGAAAAAAGACAAATAGACAATCGAAGACCATCAAGAACAGGGAAACTTCAACTTGAATAGACGGTTTTAAAATAGGTGTTTTTCATAGGTTAGCAACGGCCGGCTCTTTAAAAGTGCTGGCCTTTTTTATGCTTCTACCTTACAATGGGGAATAAAAAAACTTAAAATTTGAAAACAGGATTTTTTACATCGTGATAAAATAAAAAAGTCCATTTTTCTTTTTCCCCTTTTTCTTTCCATTCCCGCCTTAACTCCATTGCTTTCTTTCCATCAAAATCATACTTCGCAATAAAACGGTGTTTCATTTGTTGTAGTTGTGGTGCATCATCACCACCAAAGAAAATAGTC
The DNA here is from genome assembly GCA_031362085.1 of Bacteroidota bacterium. Lineage (GTDB taxonomy): Bacteria > Bacteroidota > Bacteroidia > Chitinophagales > Chitinophagaceae > VBAR01. Next base: position 1,205 of record JANLSA010000065.1, read on the forward strand.
TCCTCGTTTTCTTTTATCCAAAATACCTGGTGATAAGGTGAATGGGCTCCGGTGATTTGATAATGAATATATTTATCAATTACTCCGGCATCTTCGCTTAACATCACAACATTGGATGCATTACGCAATGCAATCAATTCTTCAGTAATAAAGGATGGAAATCCTTTTTCAAAAGCAAAATCAATTTCTTTTTTCTGAACAAAATATGTAGCGTTTGGAAAACTAAGAAATGAATGACCCAATACTTTATCTTCTTTACTTACACCACCTGCATGGTCTTTATGAAGATGTGTAATCAAAACTTTAGTAACCGTTTTTGGATCAATGCCTGCATCTGAAAGATTCTGGTGAATCTGGAGAATTCCGTTTTTATTTGTAAAGCCAAGGCCTGTATCCAATAACAAAATATCTTTTTCTGTAGTGATAACAAATGGCTGAACTTCTACCAACAAACTACCAACTGGTCTTTGATTCAATTCATGTTTCTCGTCCTCAAAG
>JANLSA010000073.1:0-16034 GCA_031362085.1 Bacteroidota bacterium
AAAAGAAGGAGAATATGCTGAGTTTATAATTACTTTGCCCATATAAATTTTAAATTAAAAAAATGAAAATTTTAGTAGTAGACGATGAGAAAGATGTTCAGATTCTTTTTGAACAGCGTTTCAGAAAAGAAATCAGAGATAAAGAAATGGAATTTGTCTTTGCTTTTTCCGGTGAAGATGCATTAGTGTACTTGAATAATCATGAACACGAAGCGGTCTTAATTTTATCCGACATCAACATGCCAGGCATGAGTGGTTTAGATCTGTTGGGTAAAATAAAGAGTAAATTCATAAAACCACCCCCTCTAGTAATGATGATTACGGCCTATGGTGACGCAGAAAATTTCAAAATTGCTAAAGAATTGGGTGCGGATGATTTTCTTACCAAGCCTGTTGACTTTATTTCCTTAAAAGAAAAATTAAAAACCTTAAGTTGATGGCAAAAATATTAGTTGTAGATGATGAATCGGATCTGGAAGTATTGATTAAACAGAAGTTTCGTCAGAAGATACGGGAGCATTCATATGAATTTGTTTTTGCGGCAAATGGAAGGCTTGCATTGGAACAATTACTATTACATGATGATGTAGATGTTGTACTCAGCGACATCAATATGCCTGAAATGGATGGTCTTACATTGTTGAGTAAACTGAATGAGCAAAACGGTTTATTAAAATCGGTAATCGTTTCTGCGTATGGCGATATGGATAATATTCGAACCGCTATGAACCGCGGTGCTTACGATTTTATTACCAAGCCTGTAAATTTTGAAGACCTGGAACTGACCATGGAAAAAACAATTAAACATGTAAGTCAGTTGCGGGCAACAATGAAGGCGATTAAGGAAAATAATATTCTGAAAATGTATGTAGATGAAACGGTTTTGAATTTTATGGGTGGCCGTGAATTTGAATCTTCTTTGATGCTGAATGAAACCGTAAATGCAACAGTTGTGTTTTTCGATATCTGTAGTTTTACAAGCATCAGTGAAAATGAACCACCCGATACGGTTGTAAAATTGCTGAACAGTTATTTTGATGTAATGGTAAAAGAAATAATTGCGCAAAACGGATACGTTGATAAATTTATTGGCGATGCAATCATGGCTGTCTTTCGCGGTGAATATCATTTAGACAGAGCAATTGATGCTTGCCTTACCGTACGAAAAGCGATTGAAGAACTGCCAAATGAATCGGGTCGGGTTGATTTTGCACCAAAAGTTTCTATTGGTATAAATAGCGGTGAAATGATTTCTGGTAATATTGGTTCGGCAAATCTTCGTCGCCTGGATTATACTGTTATAGGCGATGCTGTGAATATAGCGCAGCGTTTACAAACTGCCGCTGCACCGGGTCAAATCTTAATCAGCGAATCATCTTTTGAAAAAATAAAAGAATCTTTTAATTGCAACAGGGTAGGAGAAGTCACTTTAAAAAATAAAGCAACACCCATTATTATTTATGAAGTTATGGATTAGCTGATATGGAAAAAGTAAATCATTATTTGTTTTCAAAACTCACACATTCTTTCAATTCTTTTTCTGTATAAGAAAGTTTATACTGTTTCAACACGTCGTCGGGTACGCCATTCCATCTGTTAGGCGTATTACCTGCATAGCCAACATCTTTTATTCCAATTTCTGAACTATAAAAACCAGTTGCTGTTAAATCCCGCATTAAGCTAAAAAAATTTACACCCTGACTTAATTCAGGCTTTGCTTTTTTGGGATACGCAATTTCATCAACAACAGAAATTTGCTGTTCAGTGGAGCTTTTGATAAATGCTTTTTCAAATTTTTTTATACAATAAAGATCTAACCATCTCAATCCGCCTTTCATAGGGGTTTGATGTGATGGCATGTCTTTTACAATAAACTCAATGAACTCCGGAACCTTTGCATCACTTGCACTTCCACTTATTTCATCTTTCGGAATTATTATGTCTGCCAATACAGTAAGAGTTGCCATTTCATGTTTAGTAAAAAATTGATCCATTGCCAGTAACCGCTTTTCATTTTTTATTTCGTCCGGATTACGGTCCAGGTTAAATTTTACTTCAGGTGTTGTAGCTACAACGGGTGTTTTTTTATCATCTGTACAACCAGCAGCTAATGCACCACCAGCTAAAGCACCGGTGGCAATTAATTTTAGCGATTTACGTCTGTCCATAATAGAAATATTTTTTTGTTCTCGATTTTTTAGTTGAATAGAATTCCTGCAGTACAAGAGTGCGACGCAACGATGTATAATCGGAGCGGTGCAGCCCGGTTACAAATTATTTTTTTTCATTTCATCAACAATATATTCGCTTGCCCGCATTGAAAGAGCAAGTATCGTCCAGGTTATATTTTTATCGGCCTGGCTTACAAAAGGTCCGCCATCTACTACAAATAAATTTTTGCAATCATGCCCCTGGTTCCATTTGTTCAATGCAGATTTTTTTGGATCATTACCCATCCTTACTGTTCCACCTTCATGAATGATTTCGCCGGGCTTTGACAATCCATATTGATTTGTTGCATTATCATCTGCGCCCCAGGTAACCACTGCACCCATATTATGCATCACTTCTTTAAATGTTTCTTTCATATGCTTTGCCTGGTTTATTTCATAGTCACTCCACTTTACATTAAATTTTAAAACAGGTATTCCATATTTATCTACAACGTTTGGATCTATTGCGCAATAATTATCTTCTCTCGGAATCGCTTCGCCTCTGCCAGCCATGCCCACACCACAGCCATAAAAGAAACGGTGATCTTCTTTTAATGATTTGCCGTAACCACCTGCTTCTTTCTGTACACCTTTTACCAAATATTTTCCATTCAGATTTTCGATGCCCCAGTTAAATCCATATGAAGGCTGTCCCATGCCCCCCCAATATTCAATATGATAACCACGGGGAAAATCTAATTTTTTATTATCTAGCCACCAGGGTGAATAAATATGCATTCCACCTACACCATCTTCATTATATCTTTTTCTGTCGAAGAGTTGGGGAAGCAATCCACCCATTGCAGCACCGGTGGAGTCGTGCAAATATTTTCCAACAACATTGCTGCTGTTACTTAATCCATTTGGATGACGTTGACTTTTTGAATTCAACATCAGCCTTGCACTTTCACATGCACTGGCAGCCAGTATCACTACTTTTCCTTCTACCTGGTATTCCTCCATATCTTCTTTATTGATATAAGAAACTCCAGTTGCCTTACCTTCTTTATCCGTCAGCACTTCTCTTGCCATTGCATTTGGTATCACATCTAAATTTCCTGTTTTCATTGCAGGATATATTAATACATTGGTTGATGAAAAATCAGCTTTGTAATAACTGCAGTTTCTGCCGCATTGCCCGCAAAATTGACAAGGCTTTCTGTCATCATTGCCCGGCAACTCTTTAGTAAGTATAGAAAGCCGGGAAGGAATAATTTTTACATTGGCTTGTTGTGCTGCGTTCTTAATAAATAATTCGTGCAACCGGGGTTTGGGTGGTGGTAAAAAGTAACCATCCGGATCATTATCTAATCCTTCATTTGTTCCAAAAACACCAATCATTTTATCAATTCGATCGTAAAAGGGTTTTATATCTTCATAGCCAATGGGCCAATCGTCACCTAAACCATCAATGCTTTTTCTTTTAAAATCTTTTGGGCCAAACCGCAAAGAAATTCTTCCCCAATGATTTGTTCTGCCGCCAAGCATTCTTGCACGCCACCATTTCCATTCTGTACCCGCTTCTTTTGTAAAAGGTTCATCTTCCAGATCCCATCCGCCATAACATGCATCAAAATCGCCGAAAGGCCTGAGCTTGGTACTGGCGCCACGCCGCGGACTATCATACGGATTTTTAAATTGTGTAATATTTTTTTGAGGATCGTACATATATCCTGCTTCAACTATGCAAACTTTCAATCCTGCATTTGCCAGCATATATGCAGCCATACCGCCACCGGCACCTGAGCCTACTATTACTACATCGTACTTCTTTGCATTCTTCTTAATTTGAAAATCTCCCATATAAGAATTTTATTTTATTATCAACTTAGTGCCTGCTATAATTATCTTTAATTCCATAGTTTCGGTTTTGGTCAAATTGCCTCAAACAGAAATGTTCAATTAAATAGATAACGAGTACAAATTAACTGTTTTACGATTTGGTTTATTACTGACAAAGAATTATTTGTTCACATTTAATAGTATGACCTCTCCTTGCTTTGCCACATTAAACCCATTCAAAATAGTTTTTTTATATTCATCAGAGTCTTCCTTTAATAATGGATTCGTATGGTTGAAGTGAATAAAGTGAATCTTCTTTTTCTCATCTGCAGAAAGTGCAGCAAATTGCAAAAAGCTTTCTTCAATAAAGGGATGTGGTATCTCACTCATTTTTCGCCCTGGCAATTCATCCTGCGAATAAAATGTTCCGTCGAGTAATGCAAGATTTGATTGTTTAATGAGTCCGGAAATATTTTTCTCAAATTGATTCCATTTGTCAATATCAGGGATAAAAACAGTTTTGTGGTTCCCACTATGAATAGTAAATCCAACCGTCTCAGTAAATTCGTCCCGATGCGGGACTAAAAATGGAGCAATTGAAATATTATCAGAAAGTGAAACAGCTGAATCAGCAATTAAATTCTTTAGTAAAATATTATTTAAACTAACCAACTGACTCCACGGACCATTATTTGTTAAATAGGTTTTCATTCGTGGCATTGCGTAAACAGAAACTTTATCCGTATTCATAACTTCTTTTCCCAATTGCATCAGCCCGGTATAATGTCCAATATGACCATGGGTTAGAAAAATTCCGTCAGGTAAAAAATTATAGATTGAGTTGGTAAGTGAGTGAAATAGCTGTAACTGTTCTTTAATTTCAGGAGTGGCTTCAAGGAGCCACCATTTTTTATTTACCGGGTCCACTAAAGCAAGCGATACAGGAAATTTTTTAAAAGCGGGGTGTTTCCATGCTCTGGTGCAACATTCTTTTGTGCAACCTATCTGCGGATAACCAGCATCCTGTGCCACTCCTAACACAATCAGATAAGGAGATTGAGTTTGAGGTATTTTTATTTGTGTACTCGTACAACCAATTAAAAAACAAAAACATCCTAATAATAATTTTACCAAAATTCTCAAATTGTATTTTTTATAAATTTAAACTGTTGTAGTGAGAAAAGGGATAGCCATATCATTTTTATTTGTGTTTACTTCTCTACAATATGGTAAAATAATTTCCTACCTCTTTTGTGAACTTCAATTTGAAAAAACTAAGAATTCAGTAGTGAAATGCGATTGTGAAAAGATTCTTACCGATCATAACGAAACATCAACCCCTGCTTCATTTCCTCATTCTCATTCAAATAAAGAAAAACTGAATGAACCATTTATAGCAGGAGATCAAATGGTTGCCTGTAATTTTAAAAAAATAAATACCAGTTGCTTTATAACTCAATCGATGACTCTTCAAAGTGGATTTGAAAATCTTCCTTTTCATCCACCTGCTTTTCTTTTCTGATATTATCACTTTTTCTTATATAGTTAGCCAGCATAATTATGCCCGGCTTATTCCACTTATTATTTTAAAATTATTTAAACATACAATTATGCGTATACTATTATATTGCTACATCACTGCCATTTTGTTTTTGGCAGGATGCGGCACCGTTCAACAATTAATTTCAACTCCTGCAAAAAATCAAATTGTAAAAACAAAAAACGGGAACGAAATGCTATTGGGCAATTGCACCCGTGCTTGTCTTTTACAAAAACCATTTTCAGATTGGTTTGTAAAAAACTACAATGAATACAAAGTTGATTCGAGCCAGATTCCTGAACTCAATAAACGATTCAAGAAAAAAAATATAACCCTGTTTCTGGGCACCTGGTGTGGAGACAGTAGAAGAGAGGTGCCCCGACTACTTAAAATTCTGGATGCAGCAGGCGTAAATGAAAAACAGATTAATCTGATAATGGTAAGCAATGAAGATGGGATGTATAAACAAAGCCCGCAGCATGAGGAAAAAGGAATGAATATTATCCGGGTGCCGACAATCATTTTATCCCACGGGAAAAATGAAGCTGGTAGAATCATAGAATCTCCGAAAAGAAGTCTTGAAATTGATTTGCTGGATATTCTGAATAAGAATAATTATATATCAAATTATGCAACAGGTCAAGTGAAATCTTAGAATTTACCAAAGCAACTGGTATTTTTTTAAGGATAAGCAACAGGCTTCAGATTTAAAATGATATGCATATGGTGCTGAAGGTGTTTATTATAATCTTCTGCCAGCCATTCAATCGTATGTTCTTCACCGGTAGTACAGATTCTTTTTTCTTTACCAGCAGGCATATTTTTCAGAATGTGGCAAATATGTTTATTGATTAGAATCCAAAATCCGATAAGCATATCCTTATCATACGTTTGATAACCAGATGCGGTTACCCATTCATTCTGGTTGTAAACAATTTTCGGGTTGTCTTCATATTGAGCAATAATAAACCGCCGGGTATTGGATTGTGCCGAATCAATCAAATGTCCGAGTATTTCTTTTTTACTCCATTTTTCAGGGTTAGGCTTACTACTAAATGTTGCTGAATCTATCAATTTTAATTGATTTGTATAGCCAGTTATCAATTTTTCTAATGTTTCAATTGTATTTTGCATATCCGATTTTAGATTCAAGTTACAAAATGAAGTTTAGGTTGAAATCTTTATTTTGATTAATTGTAAAACCAGATGAATTCAATTTATAAAACACAAAAACATACACTTAGATTTGTATAAACAGAAAAATAATTAAGAGTAATGAAATATTTATGTTTAATACTTGTATTAAGCGGGATTAATTTTATGAGTAAAGCTCAAATAAGTAAATATGACAGCTATCCTGTTTATAATGGAAATGATTTAGGTCTGACTTATACTCCACTACAATCCGTCTTTAAAATTTGGGCGCCATCAGCCCAACAGGTCAGGCTATTTTTATTTAAGGATACATCAGACAAATCAGGAACAACCTATACCATGATAAAAGAAAAAAATGGAGTATGGGTATTGATAATAAAAGGGGATAAAAAAAATAGCCACTATGCATTTCAGGTAATGATTGATAATGTGTGGCTAAATAAAGTTACAGATCCTTACACAAAAGCTGTTACCATAAATGGCCTGCATGGAATGATAATTGATTTCAAAAAAACAAACCCGGTCGGTTGGATTAATGACAAAAGCCCGACGTTTTCTCCCCTCTCCGTCAGGAGAGGGGTTGGGGGTGAGGCTACCAATGCTATTATTTATGAGCTTCATATCAGAGACGCAAGTATTGCTGCCAGTTCTGGTATTAATAACAAAGGGAAATATATTGGATTAACAGAAACCGGCACAAAAAATAAAGAGAGATTATCTACAGGACTTGATCATTTGAAAGAACTTGGCGTTACACATATTCATTTACTTCCTTTTTTTGATTTTAATTCGGTTGACGAATCAAAGCCAGATAAGCCACAATATAATTGGGGATATGATCCGCAAAATTATAATGTACCCGAAGGCTCTTATGCTACGAATGCGAATGATGGCATTACACGTATAAAGGAATTCAAACTGTTGGTGCAAACTTTTCATAAGAATGGGTTAAGAGTGGTGATGGATGTTGTATATAACCATACAGCGTTAACCGAAAATTCAAATTTTAATCAATTGGTTCCCGGCTATTATTACCGTCAGACAAAAGACAATAAATTTTCAAACGCTACGGCATGTGGAAATGAAACAGCAAGTGAAAGACCGATGATGCGGAAATTTATGCTGGAATCTATGAAATATTGGGTGCAGGAATATCATATTGATGGTTTCAGAATTGATTTGATGGGTGTGCATGATATTGAAACCATGAACCTTATTTCGAAAGAGCTTCATAAAATAAAACCATCTATTTTACTATATGGTGAGGGATGGACAGCCGGTCCATCTCCATTGCCAGATTCTGTAAGAGCACTAAAAAAGAATGCTTCCAAATTAGACCATATTGCTGTATTCAGTGATGATATCCGGGATGGAATAAAAGGAAGTGTGTTTGAACATGATGATAATGGTTTTGCAAGTGGTAAATCCGGCATGGAAGAAAGTATAAAATTTGGAATTGTAGCATCCTGCAATCACCCACAGATTGATTACAGCAAAGTGAATTATTCTAAAGCTGCTTATGCAAAAGAACCCTTTCAAACAATTACGTATGCTGAATGTCACGATAATCATGTTCTATGGGATAAACTTGCCATTTCAGCAAAGGATGCAACGAGAGCTGAACGGATACAAATGCATAAACTTGCATTAAGTATCGTTCTCTCTTCTCAGGGTATCCCCTTTTTACATGCTGGCACCGAATTTTTGCGTAGCAAAAAAGGAGTGGAGAACAGTTTCAATTCAACAGATAGTATCAATGCGATTGACTGGAATTTGAAATCTCTGAATAAAGATGTGTTTGATTATGTCCAGTTATTGATTATGATGCGGAAAGATCACCCGGCATTCAGAATGAAAACAGCGAAGGAGATAGCCACCAATATTCGTTTCCGGGAAAATGCAGAACCCGGAACGGTAATTTATGAAATAAATGGAAATGCAACAGGGGATGCCTGGAAAAAAATTCTTGTTTGTTTTAACGGAAGCAATAAAAGTAAATCGATAACTGCCGGAAGAAATATGAAATCGTTTATAATAAATAATCAGTTCGTACAAAAAGAAAATATAGTTACCAATTTTATTTTAAATCCCTTTAGTTGTACAATACTTTTTGAAAAATAATTTATTTATACAGATTTGTCCAGCCGGTGCCCGATAAAATAACCGGCCGCTCCGGCAATTAATACGCCGGCAACCATTGCAGGAATTGAATTTCCAACGGTAAATAATATAAGTAACAAACCGCCAACCGCACCAATAATTGCGAGTGGCAGAGTGGATTTGCCTTTTTTAGCTATCCGGTCCGATTGATCATTTCGATGTTGAAAATTTTTGAGATGTTCTTTGTGCTTTTTGCGGTGATGAGGTTGAGCCATTTTTTTATTTTCAAGGTAAAGAAATAAATCTTGTAGTTAAAATATTTTATTACCCGTTATTTTTTTTTGCAGCCGCTTATAAAATTACCTGAATCCGGTATTTTTCTTTTCCTAACTTGGCAGCTTCTTTTATGAAACGGATTTTTATATTCTTTACCTGCTTTTCAACTGCCGCTTTAGCTCAGGATGCCAATGTGTTTAAACCTGAAACACTGCGTAAAGAAATTATAGCAACATCGTTCAACGGTTCCTTAAAGATTGATGGCAACCTGGATGAAAAAGAATGGCGGCTGTCATATTCTACTTCCCGTTTTATTCAGGTAGAACCTATGCAGGGGCAATTACCCCATTTTGCCACTGATGTAAAAATTCTTTATAACAAACAAAATTTATTTTTTGGAATTTTCTGCCACGATTCATTAGGCAAAAAGGCAATACGGGCCACAGATTTCAAAAGAGATTTTAATATCCGTCAGCATGATCATATCGGTTTGTCATTTGATGGGTTTAATGATCAGCGCAATTCAATGGCTCTATCTTCCAATGCTTATGGAGTACAACGTGACCTTTTAAATTTTGATGATGTGTTTACTGATTTGGATTGGGATGGGTTATGGAAAGTTAGAACTACTCGTACCGATTCTGGTTGGTATGCAGAAATAGCTATTCCCTGGCAGACGCTTCGGTACCCAAAAACAAACGATTCAATTCAGCAATGGGGATTTAATATTTACAGAAACAGGAGATTGAGCAATGAAGGAAGTGCATTTTCTCCATATCCACGTTCATTTACTTTTATGCGGATGGCATACTCAGGGTTATTAAAAAATCTGCAACCTCCACCACCCAAACCAAATGTCAGGATACAACCTTATATTCTTACTTCGTATGATAAGTATACTGGTTTTGCTGCATCCGTTGATCCTGAGGAAACAAATTTGCGTTATGGTGGCGATATTAAATGGGCTATTAACCCAAACACAATTCTCGATCTTACTTTCAATACGGATTTTGCACAAGCCGATGCAGACAGGCAGGTGAATAATGTAACCCGGTTTTCAGTTTTTTTTCCGGAACGCAGACAATTCTTTCTTGAGAATGCATCTTTATTTGGAGCAGGAGTGCAGACTGCCGAAGATATGTCTGGAGGCAATATGCGTATACGTCCTTTTTTCAGCAGAAGAATTGGTTTGGATAACAGTGGTAACCCAATCCCCATTGATGCCGGTGGAAGATTTGTTTACCGTTCTTCAAAGAAAAATTTTGGTGCGATGATTATGCGGCAGCGCAAATCAGATAATATGCCGGGTACAAATTTTTTTGTTGGACGTTATTCACAGAATATCGGTAAGCAAAATCGTATTGGTGCCCTAGTTACGGTAAAAGATAATAAAGACGGGAGTAACGTAGTAAGTGCAGTAGATGGTTTTTTCAGAATGGGTGAATCACATTCATTGAATACCATGCTGGTCCATTCTACAACTAGCATTACGGGTAAGCAGGGGTTTTCGGGCTATGCACAATATTATTATACAAGTAATCAATGGAAGTTTTGGTGGACTCAGTCCTTTGTTACAAAAGATTTTAATCCGGAACTTGGTTTTGTTTCAAGAAATGATGTGATTGGTACTACACCGGGTTTTAACTGGTATTATCGGGGTAATAAACTACCATTTCCGAAATTGATACGTGCATTTGAACCTAGTTTATGGTATGAAATGTATCACAAAGCATCTACAGGAAAATTAACGGAAAGGCAAATTCTCTTTAACCCGGTATGGTTCAATTTTCAAAAAGGCGGCTTTATAGGTTATATTATGAATCATTATTATCAGCGGTTAACAGAACCATTTTCTCCACTGGGCATTACTCTTGTTGCGGGAGATTATACTTATATAAATCACCAGGTTTATTATGGTTCAGACCAATCAAGCCCGGTAAGTATTAGTTTCAATGGTTCATTTGGGAAATATTATAATGGAAAATTGAATAGCGGAAATTTTACCATGAACGTTTCGCCATCACCACATTTCAATTTAACGGGGCAGTATAATATGAATCATTTTAAAAATGTGGGCACACCGGCAATCACAAAAAATGTAAACCTCTTTAGCCTTTCAGCCAGGCTTGCATTAAATCCGAGAGTTCAGCTGATCGGGTTTTATCAGAAAAATTCTGAAAATAACCAGAGCAATTATAATGTCCGTTTCTCCTGGGAATACCAGCCACTATCTTATTTCTATGTTGTATTTAATCACCGTGGTTTTGATAATGTATTTCAGAAAAGGCAAACAGAAGATCATTCTATTATTAAGTTAAGCTACCTGAAACAATTGTAATCAGAGTATTGATTTTATTTTAATCCAGATGTCGGAGAAAATTTCTTCTACCAATCGGTTGCCATCAACTATAAAAATTTTTTCTTCATGTCGAAGTTTCTCAAATGCTTCAAAATATTTTGCCCGTACATTTTTAAGATTTTCTAAGCTTTCATAAAGTTCTATCTGAGTTCTGTTTTTATTCAACCGGGTCATGCAATGTTCCGGGCTTACGTCAATAAAAATATTCAAATCGGGTCGGAGCAATTCGGCACTCTGCGAATTAGCGGCAATTACCCAATCAATCGGCATATGCGTTCCCTGGTAGGCATAGGAAGAAAAATAATAGCGATCAGAAATTACGGTATCTCCATCTTCTATTTTTTTTAATAACCCGTTTTGGGAATTTGTAAGATGGTCTAAACGATCGGCAACATATAATCCGGCAATGGTTCGATGGTCAGCTTCCATTTCATGCCTGAAAATTTTCCGGATCAATTCACCGATTGGGCTATCAGTTGGCTCAGTGGTATGGTAAACCTTTATCCCTTCTGATTGCAATTTTTCTGCAAGTAATTTTGATTGTGTGCTTTTGCCACTTCCATCTATTCCTTCAAATGCTATAAATAAATTCTTCCGCATCGTTATTCGTAATTCTTTTAATAAATAATTGGATAAAGATAAAGCTTCGGGTTTGAACTTTATTTGTTCAAAAAGCAAACCAATCCTGAATATTGAATTTATCTATAAAGAAGCAGATAAAAATATTGAATAGTTCAATCTTTATTTGTGGCGCAGGTAATACTGGTTGTAAAAAGCTATGCTTAATAGGCAGAGTTTGTCGAATTGTATATTTAATGCAAAAAAAATGATTTCAATTCGATAATTGGGAATCAGGAGTAAAAAGATTAAAAATATTAATTAATAATTTTCACATTCACTGCCATAGGTCCACGTTGTCCCATTTCTATTTCAAAACTAACCTTGTCATTTTCTTTGATCGGTTCAGTTAAATTGTTTGCATGAATAAATAAACTTTCCTGCGTTACATTATCCTTAATAAATCCAAAACCTTTATCGGTATTAAAAAACGAAACTTTGCCATTGCGGATCAATTCGGCTTCGGTAGGAGCTACATATTTTGGAACACCAATTTCAATGTCTTCCAGTTTTATTTCTACTTTTCTTCGGGGGTCGGGTGGTGTGCTGGAAAAATTTCCAAATTCATCCACATACGCAATCATATTATCCATACCACCGCTCTTCGGGTTATCTTTCCGCTCTTTCATTTTATCAGCTTTGTCCTTTTTCTCTTTCTGCTTTTTCTTTTCACGTTCTTTTTTGTTCCATGATTCAGCCATATTGTATAAATTTTGTTTTAATAATCAACCGGAGGCGTATGAAAAATTTAACTGGAATAGTTGAGAAATAATACTTGTAAATCTCCGGAGAATTGACTTGAAGGTAGGCTTTTTAGGCTAAATGAGATTTGTTTGTTGAGGAGTCAGTTTGGTACACTTAAAATAGGGAAAGCTGCAGCTGTTTATCGGGTATGTTTTTTTTTGGCAGAATAAAATTTTTAAAACTTCCAATTGTGAAGAGTTTTGATTCTTGATTTCGCGAAGCGACAATAATTTTAGTACCCCTTGCACAGGCATTAAATAAATCAGAAACAATTTCTGGTGTATTATTATTTTTAGAGAGATGCGATAATATGAGATGACTCATAAAATCCGGTTTATGGGTTTTAAATAATTCAACGGCTTCATCATTGGACAGATGGCCGTTGCCATCCGAAATCCGCTGTTTTAAAAAAAACGGGTAGCTGCCATTCATCAACATTTTTTCATCATAATTTGCTTCCAGAAAAGCGGCATGGCATCTGCTAAAGTGATGAATTGTTTTTTCACAAACCGTTCCAATATCTGTAAAAACGCCAACTGTTATTGAAGGGGATGAAATGGTAAAACTATGCGGATCTCCGGCATCATGATTTTTTTTAAATGCCTTTATGATTAATTCACCAATTGGAACCGGTTCGGCTTCACTAAAATAATTAATTAACTTTTTTTCTAAATGAACCCTTAAACTTATATGTGTGGCTTTCGTAATATAGACAGGTAGTTGATGTTTTTTTGAAAGCATAACCAGCCCACTGATATGATCTTTATGTTCGTGTGAAATAAAAACGGCTTTTACTTTTTTAATATTCAGCCCGAGCCTTTTCATCCGTTTTTCAGTTTCCCGGCAACTGATTCCGGCATCGATCAATACAGCTTCGTTTTCATTACCGATATAATAGCAATTGCCATTGCTGCCGGAGTTGAGGGAGGTGATTGTTAGGGACATATTATTTGTGGACAGCAAGATATTAATTTGTTTATAAAACTAACTTTTAAAAAGTTAAACCGCATGCTATTGAAAATTTTTAAAGCCCTCGACTTTAAATCTTAATCAAACTGTTCAGCAAAAATAAACATCTTATTTTCTCATTCAGTCTTCTTTACTTAACTTACTGATCATTTACTATCCTTTAAAATTCCCGGTAATGTTCATATTTTTCATTTTAAAAAATTATTGTTATGTCTGAAACCAAAGAATCAGCCGTCCTTGAGACAACAACCGACAGAACACCTGCCAAAGCTTATGCTGCAATGGCTGTTGCAGAAAACCTGGTACCCTGGGACTTTACAAGACGAAACCCCAGACCACATGATGTGCAGGTTGAAATTCTTTTTTGCGGCGTTTGTCATACGGATATTCATTTTGTCCGAAATGATTTTGGCATGTCCATTTATCCAATAGTACCCGGTCATGAGATAGTAGGAAGAGTAACAGCTGTTGGCGATCATGTAAAAAATTTTAAACCGGGTGATACAGTAGGTATTGGTTGTCTTGTAGATAGCTGCCGTGAATGTGATAATTGCAAACATGATCTTGAGCAATACTGTTTGGGTGGTGCTACCTATACGTATAGTATTCCAGAAAAAAATGGGGATGGTATTACCTATGGCGGTTATTCCAACCAGATTGTTTGTGATGAGAATTTTGTATTAAAAGTTTCTGATAAACTGCCTTTGGAAAAAGTAGCACCTTTACTTTGCGCTGGCATTACAACATATTCTCCTTTGAGAAACTGGAAAGTGGGTGCCGGACAAAAAGTAGCTGTGCTTGGTTTGGGTGGACTTGGACATATGGGGGTAAAATTTGCAGCAGCATTTGGTGCAGAGGTAACTGTGTTAAGCACTTCAGCTTCTAAGGAAGCAGATGCAAAAAAATTAGGGGCTCACAAATTTGTTCTCACCAGCAATGAGGAGCAGGTAAAAAATGTTCAGGGATATTTTGATTTTATTCTTGATACCGTTTCTGCTGAGCATGATTATAATTTTTACCTCGCTATGTTAAAAACAAAAGGAGTAATGGTTTGTGTGGGCTTGCCGAATACACCTGCAGTAGTACCTGCAGCCAATCTTATTTTTCATGGGAAAAGCCTGGCAGGTTCATTAATAGGAGGCATTGCCGAAACCCAGGAGATGCTTGATTATTGTGCAGCTAATAATATTACTTCCGACGTGGAAGTGATCGATATTAAGGACATTAATAAAGCATACGAACGGATGGAGAAAAGCGATGTGAAGTACAGGTTCGTTATTGATCTTGCGACACTTTAACTGACACAGGAGTTATTACATAAAAAAAACACAGCGAATGTTGTGTTTTTTTTTTATGCTTATTGTGCAGGAACCAGTTTCTAGAATGCTTTTGGTTTTAAATATTTATTAAACCACACCACATATCTTTCTAATCTGTCTTTTTGAAAAGAAGGTAATGTGATACCATGAAATTGTCCTGGATATATAATCAGCTCAGTTGGTGTACCGATAGACCGCAATGCCTGGTACATTTGTTCGCTGCCAACAGCCGGCACATTAAAATCTTTTTCTCCTGCCATAAATAATGTTGGAGTTTTTATTTTATCCGCATTTAGAAAAGGGTAGGAGAGTTTTAAATATTTTTCATAGTTCTTATCCTTCCAGGGTTGCCCAAGTTCATTATCTAATTGCAATATATATTGATCTACTCCGTACAAGGATAATTGTAAAGCACTACCGGCACCACTTGCAGCCGCTTTGAACCGTGTATCTTTTGCAATTGTATAATCGGTGAGTATGCCACCATAACTCCATCCACCTATACCCATATTATTGCCATCAACAATTCCCTTGCTGATTAAATGATCTGCTGCACCCTGAATATCCAATACTTCTTTATTTCCCCAATCTGCATAAATGGCTTTGGAATAATCAATACCTCTTCCATTACTTCCCCGATAATTAACAGCCACAACTGCATAACCATTTGCTGCCAGCATCTGACGGGTTAAATCAAAACTATAATCATCTTGTCCCACAGGGCCGCCATGAATAAAAAATATAACGGGTAATTTTCCTGTTTGACCGGCAGGCAGATCTTTACTGGCATTTGGTGGCAGATATAAAAGATTAGATACCGTTGCACCATCTTTACTCTTTGAAGTAAATTTTTCTACCGTGCCCAATGAAAGATTTGCAACAAATTCATCTTGCACGTTTGTTAACCTGCGTAGATTTCCATTTTCAAGTGCATAAAATTCTGATGGTAACTGCGGATT
>JANLSA010000079.1:0-4150 GCA_031362085.1 Bacteroidota bacterium
TTTCAGCATTCGAAGTTTTATTGCCGGCACTCATTCAATCATTTGAAAAAAATATTAATTCATACAACCCGTTAAACACACAGTTGAAAGAAGTAATCGATGAATTAAAGAAATGGGATTATCGTGTTTCAATAACTTCGGTAGCTACCACAATTGCTATTGAATGGGTAGAAAAGCTTTCCGCTTCTTTACGTCGTGTTTATATTGATGGAGGTTGGGATGACCAGGTAGCAATTAATAAAAAATTTGCAGCAACTGCCACAGCACAGGAACTACTACAGCCATTGGCTGATGTGGTGAAAGAATTAAAAGATAAATTCGGAGACTGGCGGATCGGTTGGGGTGAAATAAACCGATATCAACGGATCTCAGGAGAAATCAAACAACAATTTAATGATGATGCGCCCAGTACAGCGGTACCTTTTGCTTCTTCCACATGGGGAATGCTTCCAGCTTATAGCGCCAATTACTATCCGGGTACTAAAAAAAGATATGGCAGTAGTGGCAATAGCTTCATTTGCGCAGTAGAGTTTGGCGAAAAAGTAAAAGCAAAATCATTACTGGCTGGTGGCGAAAGTGGCAATCCATCCTCAAAACATTTCAATGATCAACTGGAGATGTACACCAAAGGACAGTTTAAAGATGTTTTGTTTTATAAAGAAGATGTGATGAAGCATGCGGAGAGAAGTTATCATCCGGGAGAATAATTCACAGATTCAACTTATATTCATTGGCAAAAACCAACAAAATGTTGAATGAAATGAAATCCCGCTTTGCGGGAAAAAAGCTGATTCCATTATTTTTTATTTTTTCTGTTTCCTGTACTACAAAAGAAAAAACAAATCCATTTGCTGCTAAGTTGGATGAATTTTTTACAGGACAGCAAAAACATTACCGCTTCAACGGAAACGTACTGGTAGCGGATAAAGGAGAAATCATTTTTCAGAAATCGTATGGCTATGCAAATTTTGATAATCAAAGAATGCTGAATGATACTTCGGTATTTGAACTGGCATCAGTAAGCAAGCAATATACAGCTACTGGTATTTTATTATTAAAAGATAAAGGCAAACTAAAACTTACCGATTCGCTCCGTCAGTATTTTCCTGAACTTCCGTATTCCAATATCACCATCCGCCATATGCTTACCCATACATCCGGTTTACCGGATTATGAAAGTGCCATGAATAAGAAATGGGACAGAACAAAAATTGCTTTCAATACGGATATGATTGTTTTTTTAGCCAAAGAAAAATTGCCGGTTAATTTTTTACCGGGAACAAAATGGGAGTACAGTAACACAGCTTTTGCAATACTTGCTTCCATTGTGGAAAAAGTATCAGGGAAAACATTTCAAAAATTTTTGGCTGAAAATATATTTACGCCGCTGGGCATGCGACATTCCAGAATTTATAACACACGGCGTTCTTTAAAAGACACAATTGCCAATTACGCCTATGGATTTGTTTATGACGACAGTTTAAAAAAACACCTGGTGCCAGACAGTGTATCTGATTTAAAATTTGTAATTTATCTTGACGGTATTCAGGGTGATGGCGTGGTAAATTCTACCACAGGCGATTTATTAAAATGGGACCGTGCATTAAAAAATCATTCCCTGCTGGGCGAGCCAACGCAAAATGAAATGCTGAAGGGTCAGGAACTTTCTGATACTTTAAATAAAACTTATTACGGTTATGGCGTATCGGTTGGCAAAAATGAAACCGGCAATTTCATTTCTCATAGTGGCGGCTGGCCGGGCTATACCACGTTTCTTTACAGAAATACAGATGCAGACAGAACCATTATCATACTATCAAACAATAATTCCAACTCGCCAACCCTTGCGGGGGTCTTGGAAAAAATACTATTAGACAGCGCTGTAGTAATGCCATATGAACATAAGGAGATAACAATGGATTCAACAGCATTAGATCAGTTTACTGGCAGTTACAAAACAACAATAGAAATAAAATTAGAAAGAAAGGGAACAAAATTATTTAGGGCTTTACCAAACGGTTCTTCGGTGGAACTGAAACCTGAATCAGCTAATAAGTTTTTCTACGACGATGGCAGCGACAGGCAAATTGAATTTGAAATGGATGCTGAGAAAAAGATTACAAAGGCATGGTTCATTTCCTTTGGTATAAAAACAGAAATGAAAAAACTGTAACCTGTGTGTTTCCTAACTTAAAACTTAGTACCTAAAACATATAACCTTTTATGGAAATACATGCACACACCCACACCCCGAGAAAAAAATGGACACATTATTTCTGGGAGTTTTTAATGTTATTCCTCGCTGTATTCTGTGGATTCATGGCGGAAAACCAAAGAGAACATTTTGTTGAAAAGCACCGGGCAAAGGAATATGCAAAGAGCCTGCTGAATGATTTGGTAGGTGACACGGTTAAAATAAACGCAGCTATTCAGTATGCAATATGGGCCGTATCCCGGATTGATACGCTTCAGCAAATAGGCGATAGTATCACCAGTTATAAATCTGTTCCGGGCAGGTTTTATTATTACAGCAGTTCGGCAACTATCAGCCCTTTTTTGGATTGGAACAGGGCATCTTTAAACCAAATAATAAACTCCGGCAATATCCGGTATTTTAAAAACACTGAACTGATTAAAAAAATAAGCGATTACGAAAGGATAACCCTGATAATAGATGAACAGATGGATGAAGACCGGACGTCCAGGCGAAAATCCAAAGAACTTCGAAATGAAATTTTAATAAGCCGGTACTTCAGCCTGTTTTCTTCTCCCCGGTATCAGCCGGTAACAGATTCAGTACTGAAAAAGACTTATCCCATACAGGCAACCAATCCGGGAGGGTTAGAAAATTTTTTAAACAGTTATCAAAACCGGAAAGGCAACCTGTATGATTTACATTATAACACTATTCCCGAAAGCCGGGCTACAGCAATCCAGCTGATTGAATTATTAAAAAAAGAATATCACCTGAAATAAAATATTATGGAAGTACATGCTCACACCCATACAGCTCTCGACCCCGGTAGCCACCGGGGCAGGAAAAAATGGACACATTATTTCTGGGAGTTTTTAATGTTGTTTCTTGCTGTGTTCTGCGGATTTTTAGCAGAATACCAATTGGAGCATAAGATTGAAAACAACCGGGAGAAACAATACATGCAGTCGATGCTGAAGGATCTGGAAAAGGATACGGCTTCCATTAACAAGGCTATAGCAGGCAACACCAGTATACTTAAAGGGCTTGATACTTTACTGAGCCTGATAGCGTCAGCAGAGAATGACAAAGTGAATCAAAAAAATCTTTTTCTCTATTCTGTTAAATACACCTATTGGTTCTTCACAGTGGAGTTTTCCGATTTAACCATTTCTCAGTTGAAGAATGGCGGCGGTTACAGGCTTATTAAAAACAAAAGGGTAGCTGCGGGAATTGCTGAATATGCGCAGGGGTTGGAGTTTTGCCGGTACCAGTTCTCTGAATTAAACCAGTATTTTCATAAATACGAAGAAACGCAGAAAAAAATTATCAACTGGCCTCTTGCCAAAAAAGCATATGACTGGCTGAATAAGAATATGACGAATATGCTCCGGCCGATGGAGGAAATAGAACAACTCGTTCTCGCAGGAAACTATATTCTTCCCAATACTTCCGGGTATCTACCTCAATATTATAGCGAAATACTTTTTTATTCATCCGCTATGGAGAATTTGCATACCTATTTCGAAAAACAAAAACAAAAAGCTATTTCACTCACTCAATTGATCCGGGAGTATTACAAATTTAAAAATTAGACATGGAAGTACATGCACACACTCATACGCCACGCAAAAAATGGACACATTATTTTTGGGAATTTCTCATGTTGTTCCTTGCCGTGTTCTGTGGATTTTTAGCAGAGTATCAGTTGGAGCATAAGATAGAAAAAGAAAAAGGAAAGCAATATATTCAATCGGTATATGAAGATTTAAAGGAGGATACCGCATCACTGGCAAATACTATTGCAACGATTTCCAGAAAAATAGAGAACCTGAAAACCATAGCCAGCTGTCATGATGCAGTGTTAAAAAACCCGGAAGTAAACACCTGCATGTTAACCCTTTTCAGGAACTCCAGTCGCATCTATACTTTTGAATTAACAGACCGCACCATCCG
>JANLSA010000157.1:0-2429 GCA_031362085.1 Bacteroidota bacterium
CACATATCGTTTTCGTACTGTAATTGTTTAAGTTTTAACTCAGGCATATTATCCAGTTTTTTTAAGAGCCTGCTATTAATAAAATATTTTGCACACCCGGTTTTTAATAGAATTACCAACCGTAAAGGTATTATTACATAAAAGCGCTTATCAGGATTGCAATCAGCCAAAAACATGATTTTGGTCATTATTTCATATAGGTGTATTTAAAAGTAACATGCATAGCATAAAATTTATTTTTATTGGCCGGGCATTTACTTATCCATTATGCTTTCGTTGCACAGTTTATCCCGGACTTGTTCCGGGACACTCTTGTACGTTCCAAACAATAATGCAGCCTTTTCCGAAGCGAAGATTAAATCGAATTACTATCGGGCAGTTAGAACATACGACTATGAAAGTAATATAACTCAATTACAAGCATTGTAACACCTGTTACAAAAGCCCATGATATATTTCAGGTTTCCTGCTGATGCACCTCATATTCCACCGCTCTATGCTGCTCTACTTTTGTGTTGTCAAAACAAAAAGACCAGCAAAAAAAACATGAAAAAAATTGTAATACTCGGGGCCGGAACAGCAGGAACCATGATGGCCAACCACCTCAATCATGAGTTGGATAAAGAAACATGGAAAATAGATATTATTGACCACCGCCAGGAGCATTATTATCAACCGGGGTACCTGTTTATGCCTTTCGATATTTATGGGCCGGAAGATATTATTAACCTGAGTTCGGTTTAAGCAGCGATCAATTTTTGCTGATTTAGTTGAGCAATAAGGATAGGATTAGTTTCCTCAATATCATGTTTGATGGAGGGCTTTTTAGGAAAGAATGAGTAAGCGGCGATAGCTCCCATAATGTTTAAAATAAATCCAGCCACACTTCGATGTCTGGTGTGTTCTACCTGGCAAATATTTTTCAATTCATCATTTACCGTTTCAATTACGGCACGTTTGCGCAGCAATAATTTTTCTTCATTACTCAATGCTTTTTGTTTCATATTTCTTCTTACGGCAGTTATTAATTGTATGCCATCACCAAATAATAAATCTGCCAATGCTTTATTGATATATCCCTTATCCCCGAATACTTTTCCAAATATTTCTTTAGACATACGGGTAATTATTTTTGCATTATTATCGTTTGTATTGCCCTGTGACAGATAGAATGAGAGGATTTCTCCTTTATCATTAATGATTAAATGCAGTTTAAACCCAAAGAACCAGCCTACGGTTGATTTACCCACTTTTGCCATTCCTTTAAACACTTTGTTTCGTTTAATTCTTTTGTTATGGCATACACGAAGAACAGTAGAATCAATAAAGCTGATACCTGTGCATTCGCCCCGGCAACAGTAGTGCAGAAACATCATAAAGGGTATTGCACAGCGATGGCTTAATTCTATAAACCGGTTATAGGAAACCACATCGGGAAAACAATCCCTTAAATGATGGCATACATAGTGGCAATAAAAATGTTTGAAGTTTCTAAACTGGCCGCCATGAAAAGCGATCAAAATAGTGATCACTTCGGATTCACTCAATGTCGCCTTTCTATTGCGCTTTTTTATGCCTGTGGGGGCTGGTAAGCTTTGCTTTTTGAATTCATCTTCAAAAAAGTTACAAAAATCATCAACTTTTACAAATATTTCTGCAACTTTGTCTGAGAAAAGTGGAGTGTTCATAATTAACTTATTATATTGATTGTCAAGTATTTAGTAAGCAAAAATTATTCCACTTTTCTTCTTCTTTATAGCTATTTTTCAACTATTTCTTATCCCGAACTCAGGTAAATAATAAAATTCAAAGTAATTTAAAATTGGTTTCAAGTTCATTTACCCAAGCTGGTTGAGTAAGCCCACAGGGTAATTGACCTTCACTAAAAACAAGCCTTGCGGAGGTGCAGAAAAATCTGCATTCTGTGCATTTTTGCTTTCAAGAATAAACTTTAGCTGATCCAAAGTAACCACGCCTCTTGCTACCTTAAGCATTGTTGCTACGAGCCCCCTAACCATACCACGTAAAAAACGATTGGCTATAACGTTGTAAATAATAAAATCATTTTCCTGCGTCCATATTGACTGGTGAATGTTACAATTAAATGTTTTAACCTGCGTGTTGCGCTTTGAAAAAGAAGTAAAATCACTATGTGCTTCCACAATTTCAGCGGCTTGTTCCAGCAATTTAAAATCGAGCCTAAAGGGATAATAATAAGCAGTTTGAGTTAAGAAGGGGTTCTTTTCTAAGTAAATAAAATATTTATACTCACGGGAAACAGCATCGAAACGACAGTGCGTATTTTGGTCAGTTTTATAAATAGTTTTTAAAGTTATGTCTGCAGGAAGTATGGAATTGATATTATAACGGTTTTTTTCTGTAATTGAAATATCAGTATCCAGATGAAAAAAATTCTGCAATGCATGCAC
>JANLSA010000176.1:0-7963 GCA_031362085.1 Bacteroidota bacterium
AATTCATGTCCCAGCATTCCCAACTCTCCAAACATACCGATCATGATAAAAATAAAATAAGTAAGACGTGTGACAGCATTAACCGTCTCCGGATTTTTTATAAGCCCAACGATGGCTTGACCCAATGCGAGGTAAACAGTACCTCCAACAAATGCAGCAACAAAACCTAACACATATCCGGCAGGGCTAAGACTTATTTTGTCAAAATAATAACCTGTAATAAATATTGCAGCCGTCACAATTAATATCATGGTTAACTGTACCATCAGGCGGCTAACCATTATGGACCATGAAGGTATTGGAGCAACTCGTAAACGCTGAAACACTCCTTTATCACGGTCACGGGCTATAGCATTTGAATAACCCATCAGCCCGATCGCATTCAAACCGATCGTGATGCAATTTGAAAGCACAAAAGTGCCTCCGAGTTTTTCTACCAGTCCTTTCCAGGATATAAGTATTACAACAGGTACCAGTACTACAAGAATAACTGATCTCCTGTTTCGCCATTGCGTAGTAAAGTCGGCACGAAGCAATGAAGAAAGAATGGCTGAGGTTGAAGGTATCGTAGTATGCATTTTATTTTTTTTGTTATGAACGAATCGCTTTTCCAGTGAGGCCAATAAAAACATCTTCGAGAGTTATTTTTCCTTTTCGTGATGCACTGATCACTTCCGGATCGTTACGGTGTTTTTCTATTAAAGAATCAGGAGTATCAATCGTAATGATATGACCATGATCAATAATTGCTATGCGATCGCATACAGCTTCTGCTTCTTCCATCGAATGTGTGGTAAGCAGGACACCATGATCTTTTTCCCGCAATGCTTCCATCCGTTCCCAAAGTTGGCGTCGTGATTGGGGATCAAGACCCGTAGTAGGTTCATCCAGCAAGAGCAAACGGGGTTCATGAATCATTGCTATCACCAGCGATACCCGTTGTTGCTGTCCGCCGGAAAGTTGCCCAAAACGTTTGGAGCCTGCATCCTCTAATTTTATATTGGTTAATATTTCATGCAACCTTTCATCATTCATCTTTACGCCATGAATACCCGCATATAATTTCAGTATCTCTTCAACAGAAAGTTCGGGCTGAAAACTGGTAGCCTGTAATTGCACACCAAGATTGGCACGTACATGCAACGGTTTATCTTGGATACTAAAACCGGCTACGGTGATATTGCCTGACTGTGGTTTCAGTAACCCTTCTATTGCACTTAAGGTGCTGGTTTTTCCTGCGCCATTAGGTCCCAGCAAACCAAATATTTCCCCTGCCTTTACCTCAAAAGAAACTTTACGTACTGCCTGGAGGCTGCCATAAAATATATCCAGATCTTCAACTTGTAAAACTGATTTATTAATTACATTTTCCATTCAAATAGATTGATTCAACTTTTAAAATTATATAGAGAAATAACCCGGTGAATAAAAATAACAACGCTTTACTTTATTGTTAATAAAAAACAGATGAACTAATGTAACCATTTTTACAGAATACTGGGTTTTTGATTTTACTTCCGTTGGTTGTTCACAGAAATCAACACGCCATCTTCATGTTTATGTCAGATAATCCAGCCTCTCGGCAGGTAGGTTACAAAGTGATGCCGGCAAGTGCCTTGATTCTTTTGATAATCTTAATCCCCAAATTCGCGATTTCAATAAATACGAATTATGTAGTATTATATTTTACTATATAGGCATCCGTCAAAATAATTTTTTAATCTTTATAGTCTGGAAAATTGGAATATCATATTTGCCTTTGTTGGTAGTTCTCCGAAAGAAGCAGCAACAACTTACTCCATAGGAGTCTTGTCATTCCGAGTACGCCAACGGCGGAGAGGAATTTCAGAGAAATTGAAAAGAGAATATATTTTAATTCACCTGGTTTTCAATATTCGAAGTCTTTGAGATGCTTCGTGCCTCAGCATGACAAACTCAAATTGTTTGAATATTCTTTTTGTACTTGAAAGGGGTAATTAAAAAATTCGCCGCTGTTGATAGAACCATCAAGAAAGCTGTACGCCATCGTCATGCTTCCGGCGGATAAACTGGTGTGATGCGAGGATATGTGCTTAGCCCTCCAACGACAAACTATAAGCACCAACAATTCTATTCCGTCAAAGTCTTGTCATACATGTGTATGACTCTGATTGGTTGAAAATTCCAGGCTAGTTAAAAAAATAAGAATTATACAAGCATTTTATTTTATTGTATAACCCTCAGGCAAAATAATGTGTTCATCTTTATAACCTGGATTACACACCATATTTACCAATACTTAAAAAAATGAAACAACATGAAATCCTTATTTAGCATAAGCGCAACTGCAAAAAAATATTTAGCAATAAGTACTTTTTTCTTATTTCGAACCTTGGTATGGGCGCAGGAGAAAAAATTGGATATAGATATAAATGTGAATAAAAAAGAGAATGACTGGTATATGCAACCATGGGTTTGGGTTGCAGGAGGGGCGGTTTTTATATTAATACTGGTAGCTCTTCTTCGGGGCCGGGGCAAGAAAGACTAACCTGGTACATGTAATCTTAATTCATCATTCTCTTTCAAATAATTTTTACTAAAAAATAAATCTGTTTGTACAGAACTGCATAACAGGTTTTCTCTTACTAATCTTAAAAATAAATTTATATGCAAAATTGGCTCAAAACATTAATAGCAGGTTATGCGGGTTGGAAATGGGGTGGCGGCTGTCTTGGATTTATTGCAGTTTTTGCCATTGTATATTTTTTACTTGGAAAAACTGGCTGCTGAATCGATCTGTCATATATTTTTCATCAATCTGTAATAATTTTTTTTTATGCCTGTTGCTAAAAACAAAAAAACCGAAGTGAATACCGGTAAAAACCCATCTTCTAAAGGATTAACTGCAAAACAAATTGTAAACAGGCATATTCAAAACAAGAATGATATTATAACCGAAGCCGATATGATGAATGTAACTATAGATTCGTCTTTACCAAAAGATAAAGCACATCAACCACTGGCAATTACTGCAGACACTGAAAGACCCAAAGATGAAGATAAAGACCATAGGATAACAACACCCTGGGATGTAATCAATGAGTGATCCTATTCTGATATATCAGGATCTTTAAGATAATCTCCAATTAATAAGATAGCAGTTTGATTTTACCTGCCGTCAAAGATTTAATTTCAATCTACAATGCTAGAATCATTTTCAACTCCGCATCACTCACCATAAGCAATTTTACCGCTGGTAAACGCCGTGTAAGTTCTTTCCAGTTTTTATCCCCGGCAAAAACTTTTTTAAACAAGGGTGTAGCTTTCCCGATTTCTTTATTATTAGCAAGTGTTACAGCCGTCCAGTATTGCATCTCCAGGTTTGCAGGAAACATCTTCATAGCAGCACTATATTCATTCATCGCCTTTGTCATATCATTTTTTTCTACGGCAAGATCCCCATTGTTCATATGTTCATAAGCTACTTGTACTTTATACAGTCTACTTATTTCTTTTACAGCTTCTTTACTATCTTCTACTCTAAGGTCAACTGTTCTATCATCCCATGGTTTACCAGTTGATTTTGCCGGCACAATAAGTATTGCTGCCGATTGTTGCCCACGAATATCGCCTCCCACACCCTGCGCAGCTTCCAATGCCAGCAGCATTCTCTCAGCCAATGGTTTTGCGGAACCTTTTTTAAAAGCAGCTGCCATTGCATTTGATACCTGATCACCCAGCATCATATTCGATTGTACTGAAAACTGGTCACCCTGAATCTGTGTTGCATATTGAATACAACCTTTTCCAGTATGTGTGGCAACATTTCCTTTATTATCCACTATTGCAACCTGCCTAACCTCTCTGCCTGCATCATCTCTCAATAATGAATCAAGTGCTTGTTGTGCTGTAAGCCCGTTTTTCAATAATGAAAGTCCACGAATCCCGAACGATTTGTTTATAAAAGATTGTGTAGCTACTGCACCCACACCGGCTTCGGCCCAACTTACCGAAGTACCTACCGAAAACCAATGACTTTGAACTGCAACACCAATCTCCCCCGTAATGGGATCACGGGCAACTATAGAAAATGTATGTGCAAGCGGATTACTTGATTTAAATACCTGTGCATTTACTGCAGAACTCAGCAACATTATTAATATCACCGGAAAACTGTTTTTTTTCATACAAATAATTTGACTAAAGATAACCTGAGGGCAGTATCATGACAAAATTTTCTACCTTTAAAAAAAAAATGCAATTCAAATCTTGTACTTATATCCCCCTCGTCACTTTAATTACAATTTCCTTTACCTCTCTGGCGCAGGGCGGCAATTCTTCAAACATAAAAAATGGTATAAAAATAAAAATGGGTGGTCTTACCGTAACAAAAGCTTACTTAGCTGATGAAGATGGAAAAGAAAAAAAATTGAATACGACAAATCTGAAAGAAGCCATTTATGTTAACCTCGAAATAACCGGTTGGCTAATAAAAAATGGAAAAGTAAATTTAGGAGCATCTGAGAAAATTATTACAGATAAGAATTTGCTTATACTATATGAAGACGATTTGTTTCCCGGCAAAACAGATTATGAAGCAGAAGATGCTAAATATATTCATGTAAAAGCTATTATTACTTCTATCCAGGGCGATATAAAATTTTTTACTGTGAAGTTTCGTGTCTGGGATAAAAACAATGGTAACGAGGTTACGGGTACTTATTCTTTTTCAATAACCAAATAAGCCCGAACAGTACGTGATCGTAATGTCAATTGTGAATCAAATTTTATCAGCATTTATATATTCTGTACTGAACTACATTACTCATTTTTAAAAATTCCCTGTTAAACCTCCTCCTTCACATTTGTTTAACTTAATATGGCTTGATTGTTTAATAAACAAATGGGATTAAAAAATTTCTTAACTAAAAAAAATGAACACATGAAAAAAATACTATTTACCCTGGCACCTGCTGTTTTATTTCTCGCTTCCTGCAAAACAAGTGATATAAGAGAACCTGAGTACCGCGATATCCGCGATGTACGAATTACAGATGTGGGATTGTTTAAAACAACCGCTGGTCTTAATCTTGTTTATTATAACCCAAATACTTTTACTCTACAACTAAATGATGCGTCTGGTGATGTGTACATTGATAATATTCACTTAGGTCGTTTTAACCTTGATGACAAAGTGCAAGTACGTAAACGCAGTGAATTTGTGGTACCAGCAGTCATCAAATTAGATAATATCAGCGCTATCGCAAACCATAAGGATATCTGGAATAAAAAAGAAGCAAAGATCCGGATTGAAGGTATTGCAAGAATTAAAAAATCCGGATTCACTAAAGAAATTCCTATCAAATATGAAGGCATGCAAAACATAGAAAAGCTCAAATCAATTTTTATAAAATAATTTTTTACACGAATGATAAAAACCGGCAGGAATGCCGGTTTTTTATTTATCTCATTTGCTCATAGTTTTCATTTGTTAAAAGACCTTGACGCCAATCAACTTATTAAGAGTAGTTTAAAAACAGAAAACCGCATCTTTTAACATTAGCAGTTTATGTGGCACCGTTTTCGTTAAACTACTATGTCATTCAAAATTATTTAATCAATTAAAAACTTCAGTTATGAAAAAATTTTTTTTACTTATCGCCATAGCTGCAGCAGTATCTGTAGTATTGGTTGCCCGAAACAATAAAGCAGTATCGAAAAAAGTTGATGCCATTGAGTTGGCTCAATTTGAAGCCTGGAAGGCTGCAAATGAAAAGACAGCAGTCGTTAAAAAATCGGCACCCCGCAAAGTCAATTATCAAAGCCCAAAGATGGTCTCTGAATCTCAAAATACAGCTAAAACAAAAAAAGGCTGGAGTAAAGCAGCCAAGGGTGCGGTAATTGGTGGAGCTTCGGGAGCAATTCTTGGAGCTGTAATAAACAAACGTAACCGTGCAGCTGGTGCTGTTATAGGCGGAGTGATTGGTGGAGGTGGCGGGTATGTATTAGGTCGCCGCATGGACAAAAAAGACGGACGGTTTTAAAATAGATAGTTAGTGTTTTCATTGCAAAGCGGGACTTTTATAAGTCCTGCTTTTTTTATTTTACAACTTACAACAAGAGTTAACTGTACTTCTATGATTTATTATCCACTAAAAAAAGAATATACCCAAGATATCGGAAATTCAAACGCATAATCCGGATTGTATGCATTTTTTGTAAGTACCCTCCTTTTATCCTTTTCTTAACGTACGTCTTAAAATTCATTTTTACACTTTCCGTTTACAGCAAAACCTACCTACATATATTTTACTACCACCTCTGCAAAAAAATCATTTATGAACGAAACCAATAATCACCCAAATGACAGTTTATACAGTTATGATTCCTTTGGTGAAAGACAAAAAAGACCAGACAAAAATTTTTTATGGTGGTGTGCGGGCACACATCAGAAACTGTTAAAAGAATTTGAATCTGAGCATAGTAAATATTCCGGTTTGGGTGGTGTATTGCTTGCCACTTTTGTATTGGCTACTATTTCGGCAGGTTATGCTGTTCATTCGGTATTTGGCAACTGGCTCTGGACAATAAGTTTTGCCATTATCTGGGGTTTAATCATTTTTAATTTTGATCGGTTCCTGGTTAGCACGATGCGTAAATATGGAATATCCCGCAATAAACAAATCTGGATGGCTGTACCGCGAATGGCTTTAGCCTTATTGATTGGAGTAGTTATAGCCCGACCATTGGAATTAAAAATTTTTGAAAAAGAGATTAATGTAAAGATGACAGAGAATTTGCACAAAAAAATTCAATTGAATGACAGTTTACTTGCAAGGGAATACAAAACACAATTACAGTCAGCAGAAATAGAAAGACAAAATTCAATAAACCGTAAACTGGCAATTGAGGATACACTTTATAACCTTCAAACAGCGTATGTACAAGAAGCTGATGGAACTGGCGGCAGTGGTATGCGTGGCATTGAAAATATTACCCGGTTAAAACAAGATGCTTTTAGCCAAACAAAACTTCACTATGCCCCGGAGTTGATTTTGCTTGATAAAATAATCGGTTCTCAAGACAGCCTCATTCAACAATCAAAAGCAGACATAGAAGAAAAAAGAAAACAATATGAAGCAGCAGCAATTATCAATATGGGGTTTTTAGAAAGAAATAAAGCCTTGACCGATCTTTCAGATCAGGAAACAAGTGTGTACTGGGCAACATTACTTATTTCTTTTCTTATCATTTTAATTGAAATCGGCCCAGTACTGTCCAAATTGATTATGCCCGTTGGTCCTTATGATATAGCATTGGCAAAAGAAGAATTAATTCAGATGGCAACCAGCGAATCAGAAATCAGAAATGATAAGGAAACCCGGTTTGAAAAAAGAAAAATATTTCGTCAGAAACAAAAAGAAATGTCGGATCAGCTTGCGGAAAAACTTACACAATTGCAACAGAAAAATATTGATAAGGAACTGGATAAATGGGAACGGGGTGAGTGGGAACCAAATGATCATCGTGCCAGTATGGATGAAGTAATGCGGAAAATAAAAATACAGTACCAATTTAGAGATGAGGATTTATTATAATCATTTTGCTTCAATTATCGCCTGAATTCGATTCTATAACATTTTTCGTGGTAATTGAAGCCCCCTACTCTTTCCCATTACCAACCTATTTATATCAATCTAACTGACAGTAATCAAGCCGAAGAATATAAATGTTTTCTTATAGCATTCATCAACCCAATTGCGACCTGCTTTTCATTCTTACTCAAAAATTCAGAAAGAAGCTATTTAATCAGTGTCAAAAAAAAATATTTTGACAATTGCACGATTATTGTATAGAGTGTTCTATTGAATACAATAAAATTTTTCTTATGAAACAAAATCCATTTTCATTATTACTTTTTGCTACAGGCATTTTCGTATCACTTTCTGTCCAATCCCAGGGGTTAAAAATGCTTGAGTCAAAT
>JANLSA010000281.1:0-3371 GCA_031362085.1 Bacteroidota bacterium
CACATAATATAAAATTTTTTAAAAAAAGCCAAGGCTTTATAAAGCTAGCCTCACAACTCAAAAGTTTCGTGAGGCAGACCTCATTACGCTAATGATTTCATCAGGCCAGCCTCACGAAGCCTTGGCGTAGTGAGGTGGAGGTGAGGAGAGTCGAACTCCTGTCCAAACATATTCCCCAAAAGCTTTCTACATGTTTATTTCATTATTGATTGTCGGCAATGAACAGGAAACGAACAAACCAATTCATTACTTAGCTGCGATCGGCTTAAGCAACATTCACAGCACACTGTTGCAGCAACCTGTTTTATTTTGATGTCGGCGGCGGGGCGTGGTAACAAGTCAACCTGCCCGGCGACCCTAATGACTACTTAATCACTGATTAGGCAGCCATGGCATACTGAGTATTGCCATTTGAGTTTTGAGTATTCAGATTAGCCTGCTAATTACACAACGCAGAACATGCTTACACAATCAAAGATCTATGCTGTCGAAACCAGGCACCCCCATTTCAATTTGCAATTTGAAATTGCAAATTTTTGGAATCAGTCTGCAAAAATAACACTCTTAACTTAGTTATAGTGGAAAATTTTCATTAAAAATTAAACTCTATACGATCACAAATAGAAATAATTTATTTTTACCCAATGTCTAACCCATCCGAAATTTATATCCAGCAATTATCTGTACTCAGCAATGAACTTACAATACTTCAAAAACGAAAATCAGTATTCGGGTGGCTCAGGTTTATAACACTTATCGCCGCATTTATCGCTGTTTGGAATCTCTGGCCATTTAGTTTGCCAATTGCTTTACTTGCTTTTGTTATACTGGCTGGTCTTTTTCTTTTTATTCTGTCTAAAGATTTAAATAATAATTCAGAAATTGAAAATGTAAACCGGTTAATCAAAATAAATGAAACAGAAATTGAAGTGCTGAATCATCATTTCATTCATTTACCTGCTGGCACACAATTCAAACCCGAAACCCATGAATATGCAACCGATCTTGATATTTTTGGCAGAGCATCGCTGTATCAATACATCAACCGAACCAACAGCGAACAAGGGAATACATTGTTTGCAGATTGGTTATTGCATCCCGCATCAAAAGAAATAATTATTCAACGCCAAACAGCAATTAAAGAATTAACTGATGAAATAAAATGGCGGCAGCAGCTTCAATCACATGGCTTAGCAACACCTATTACAATTGCTACGCAACAAAAAATTGAAAACTGGTTGCAACAACCCAATACATTTTTAAATAACCCGTACTGGAAAGTTTTGAAATATGTATTACCTGCTATCAGTTTCGGTTTCCTCATTCTTCATTTAACAGATATTCTTCTATCATCTGCTTTCTATCCTTTGATACTTATCATGCTTTCGATCTCATTCGTTATTTCCAAATTGGTGATGCCGGCCTATTTTCAACTGAATAAAATTACGACACAATTAGATTCACTTTCAGATAGTATCGGTTGGATTGAGAAAAAAGAATTTAAATCAATTTTATTATTGGAGTTAAAAAATAAATATAAAACAGGTTCCACCACTTCGTCCCAATCCATCCGGAAACTAAAAAAGATTCTGGACCTGTTGGATATCCGATTGAACCCACTTGTATTTATTCCACTTAACACATTTTTGTTTTGGGATTTGCAACAGATTTTTACATTAGAAAAATGGAAGAATGATAATAAAGAAAATATCGGCGATTGGTTTCATGCATTGGCAGCATTCGAATCTCTTTCTTCACTTGCTAACCTTCATTTTAATCATCCCGGAAATTCATTCCCGGTTTTAAGTAGTCAGGAAGGTGTATTTAGTGCGGATGAATTAGGGCATCCATTAATACCAATAGAAAAATTGGTTTACAATTCTTTTTCAACAGAAGGAGTAAATCAAATGAATTT
This sequence comes from Bacteroidota bacterium, assembly GCA_031362085.1. Lineage (GTDB taxonomy): Bacteria > Bacteroidota > Bacteroidia > Chitinophagales > Chitinophagaceae > VBAR01. The sequence goes on from JANLSA010000281.1 coordinate 1,916, forward strand.
AATAACCGGGTCGAATATGGCCGGCAAAAGTACATTTCTGAGAAGTGTGGGAGTTAATATTGTATTAAGTATGATGGGTTCATCTGTTTTTGCAAAAGCACTAACTCTTTCACCCATGAAAGTTTTAAGCAGTATGCGGGTGAGTGATAACCTGGAAGAAAGTACATCCACTTTTTATGCAGAACTGAAAAAATTGAAAGAAGTAATCGATGCTGTTTATAAAAATGAAAAAGTATTTCTTTTATTAGATGAAATTTTACGAGGCACAAATTCTGCCGACAGACATACCGGTTCCAGAGCTCTGATAAAACAATTGATACACCACAATGCTGCCGGATTAATAGCTACGCATGATTTAGAATTGGCAAAATTGTCAGAAGAATTTCCGAACAGCATTCACAATTATCATTTTGATGTACAGGTAGCCAATGATGAATTGTATTTTGATTATAAATTAAAAAGAGGCATCTGCCGCAGCATGAATGCCTCTTTATTAATGAAAAAGATTGGGATTGAATTATAATCTTATTTAAATATTCTCCAGATATCCAAGCCGAGTGCATATGCCATTAATGCTAATAATAAAACCATTCCCACCATTTGTGCGTATTCTAAAAATTTATCACTTGGTTTTCGACCTGTTATCATTTCTACTAAAGTAAATAATGCATGGCCTCCATCTAACCCGGGTATAGGTAATACGTTCATAAAAGCAAGAATGATACTGAAGATGGCTGTCAATGTCCAGAATGTTTGCCAATGCCAGGTACCGGGATAGATACTACCAATACTTAAAACACTTCCAACCGATTCACTTGCTTTTGCTTTACCGGTAAATAGCTGACGTAAGCCCGTCATGTATCTGGCTAAGGTGGACCAGCATTCATTAAACCCCGCAGGTATGGCTTTAAAAAAACTGTATTTCTCTGTTGCAAACTGAAATCCTAAACTATCCAGTGTTTTTGCACCCACTCCCATCTTCCCATCCTCATCCAGTAGTACATCTTTTATAAGCGTATCAGTTCCTCTTAAAATTTTTAATTGAAGGGTGCTGTTCTTTATATTCTTAACTGCATCCTGGTAATTATTATAAAATGGAGTTTCAATACTGTTTACGCCAATCACCTGGTCATTTTTTAGAATACCCGCTTTTTTTGCATTTGAATTTTTAGAGAACGTATCAATAACAAATGGAGCCCGTATTGAAATAAAACTTCCGGCTTTTCTTGTATTTAGTTTCCGAACTAATCCTTCATCGAGCATTAATTGAAAAACACTATCACCCCGCTGAACAGTAAGTGTTTTTGCTTCATTCAAAATGATCTGTCCTCGTAATGAATTAATATCTTTCAAAGTTGTCGTGTCCACTTTTAAAACAAAATCACCATCCTTTAATCCAATCGAAGTGGCAAGGCTGTCTGCAACAATACCATACTTGGCATTTGCTGGTGGAAGA
>JANLSA010000297.1:0-4996 GCA_031362085.1 Bacteroidota bacterium
CATCAAATCTTGCAAAAATTCAGAAAAGTATTGCAGATGCTGGTTATGATAATGTAGGTGCAAAAGCAATGGATGATTCTTACAATAAATTACATGCTTGCTGCAAGTACGACAGAACTTCAAATGCCACTGCAACAATGGATTGTTGCAAAGACGGTAAGTGTACAATGGAAGGACATGACGGAAAAGATTGTTGTAAAAAAGAAGGGGCTGCAAAAATGGATTGCTGCAAAGACGGTAAGTGCACCATGGAAGGACATGACGGGAAAGATTGCTGTAAAAAAGATCATTAAAATTTAAGTATAATCCAAAATGAAAAAAATAATATCAGCAGCTGTTGTTTTGTTTTTTGTAACGGCTTCTTATAGTCAGTTTACGAAAGCAACATTGAAAGCAAGCGGACTCACCTGCGCTATGTGTTCGAAAGCTGTGAATGTAGCATTGGAAAAAATTCCGTTTGTCAAGGAAGTAAAAGTGAATATTAAAACGCAGGAATATGCTTTGGTATTTGCTGAAGGAAATCATGTTGATTTTGATGCGTTAAGCAAGGCTGTTGAAGACGCTGGTTTTTCTGTTGCTTCTTTAAAAGTAACTGGAAATTTTTTGGAGGTGAAAGCTGAGAAAGATAAACATGCTTCCATAAGCGGAATCAATTTTCATTTTTTGAATGGGAGTTCCGAAGTATTGAATGGCGAAAAAACTTTTACGATTGTCGATAAAAATTTTTTATCGGCAAAAGATTTTAAAAAATATACTCTTTCATCTAAGCATCCCTGTGTGCAAAACGGGAAATCCGGTGATTGCTGTGCAAAAGATGGGATAAAAGAAAATGAACGAATATATCATGTCATAATCTGATAATCGAAGTCTTCCCGTTTTGCGGGAAGACTTTTAATAAAACCATTATATGAATTACCAAAAAAAAATTATTTCACTTTTATTTTTTATTTCAATAACCTTTTTTTGCAATGCACAACCCGGACCCGGCCAGCAAGCCATGGAAATTGCATTGCCTTCCACAACCGGAGACACATTAACACTATCTTCATTGAAAGGGAAAATTGTATTACTTGATTTTTGGGCAAGCTGGTGTGGACCCTGCCGTGCCGGAAACAAAAGTTTAGTAAAATTGTATTCAAAGTTTAAGGATAAAGGTTTTGAAATTTTAAGTGTTTCACTGGATGAAGAAGATAAACAATGGAAGAAGGCAATTGCAAAAGATAAAATGAGTTGGTTACATGTCACTGATGGAAATGGGTTTTATGGTAAAACAGCTGAGGGGTGGGGAATTAATGCCATTCCAACATCTTATTTGATAAACAAAGAAGGTAAATTAGTCGGGATGGATTTGTTTGGAAAAGAATTGGAAAACGCAATTAAGGATTTGCTGGCAAAATAATTTTTTATGAAAACTTTTAATTTATTTGTTTTCGTACTTATTGGTGTTTCTGCAAGTGCACAGGAGTTGTATCCCTTTACAGAACCAGCTTCGAATATGCCCTCAAAATCCATCAGCCTGAAATTCGGCGCAATGTATGGAAGAGGACCGCATTCCAACAGAATTTTACAACGCTACACACCTGAAATAATGTTTGGGTTGAACAAGAAATGGATGTTGCATGCCAGCCTGGGTTTTTCAGATATGCATGAAAATTATTTTTATTATGAGTCCGCAAAAATTTATGCCAAGTACCGTTTTTTGTCTTTTGATGAAGTACACAAGCATTTCCGGATGGCGGCTTTCGCATCTGCCACATACAGCCGTAACCATCTTGACCATAATGAGATTAATTTACAGACTGCTGATCAGAGCGGATTTCAGGGAGGAGTTATTGCAACCCAGCTTTGGCACAAGTTTGCAATTTCGGGTACTGCAAGCATCAGTGAAGTGCTTGACAAGGAAAGACGGTTAAAGGAATTTCCTCAGCCTTATGCTTTTGAATCTTTTAACTATTCGTTGTCGGCGGGTTATCTGATTTTTCCCCGTAACTATACCGATTATAAACAAACAAATCTTAATATTTATACAGAATTACTCGGGGGAAAAAATATGAACTGGCCTACTGAAAAATATTATGTTGACCTGGCGCCTTCATTACAATTTATATTTAACAGTACTACTAAACTTAACCTGGGGTACCGCTTTCAATTGAAAAGTGATATTTACCGGCTGATGAAAAACAGTTTTATGATAAGTTATGAACGGATTTTTTTGAATGCTATGAGAAAGAAAGCATAATGAAAAAGTTGAGTATTAAATAAAAATTTGAAAGAGATCGAAATTCATACTTAAAACTGATTTATATCATACATGTCAATGAGTTAATTTTGTTTATTTGTTTCTGGTTAGTTTTCTTTTAGTACGAAAAAATTATTGTAAATAAGATTTGATTTGTCATAATGGTGACAGTATAAAACTAATCAGAATGTATTTTTGTAGTTAAATAGGATACTTTCAGTTATTCAATTATGAGGAAATTCGTGGCAATCATATTAGCTTTTCTTTATCTCACTGCATCAGGTGGGGTTACCGTTCGCCTGCATTACTGTATGGATAAGCTGGTAAGCTGGGATTTGTCTGATAAAGGAGAGAATAAATGTCCAAACTGCGGCATGGAGAAAAAAGATCATGGTGGTTGTTGCAATGACGAAAATAAATTCATTAAAAACGATACTGACCAAAAAGCTGCAGAAACAGGTTTCCAGGCGATACAATTGATTACAGTAGCATTGCCTGTTTCTTTTACAGAAATCCCTTCCATTAATTTTCCGGAAGCAGCGTTGGAGAATACTTTCACCCACGCCCCTCCCCGAAGTAGCAGTATAGCTGTCTATATTATCAACCGTACGATCCTTATTTAAATATTTTTCTTCCTGATAAGCCGGACAATCTTATTGCCGGGCTATTGGCATTTCTATATGCCATGTTTTACAATTATTTCCAACTTATTAAAATATATAAAATGAAAAAGTTTAAAATGCTGATGATGGCAGCTTTCTCCATCCTGTCTGTATCTGTATTTGCGCAAGACACAACAAAAAATAAAATTAAGTCAGCAAAACAGAAAATAGAAAAGATAAAATATAGTTGCCCCATGCATCCTGATATGGTAAGTGATAAACCAGGGCAGTGCTCCAAATGCGGAATGGATTTAACGAAATCAAAAAAGGAGCTGATGAAAATGCAAGTGGTGAAAACGTATACCTGCCCGATGCATCCGGACATAACAAGTGATAAACCCGGCAACTGTTCAAAATGCGGAGCAGTAATGAACCTCTCACTTAAAGAAAAAATGAAAATGGAAGTAATGAAAACATACACTTGTCCAATGCACTCCGATGAAACAAGTGATAAACCGGGTAAATGCTCAAAATGCGGTATGGATTTAGCGAAAACAGAAAAGAAATCCAAAAGCTATTCATGTCTTATGCACGCAGATGTAACCAGCGACAGACCCGGAACATGTTCTAAATGTGGTATGGCACTTACATCTAATCTTTCTCCAAAAGAAAAAATGAAAATGGAAGTAATGAAAACATACACTTGTCCAATGCATCCCGAAGAAAAAAGTGATAAACCTGGTAAATGCTCCAAATGTGGTATGAGCTTAACAGAAAAAAAATCAGTACAGAATTAAAAAAGAAATTATGAAAACATTTAAATATGGGGTAGCAGCTGGAATAATAATTCTGTTGTTCAATTCAACTTTATCTGCACAAATTGGAAAGTTAAAAGCAGGAGATACAACAATAGCATTTAAAGTCAGTGGAGCTTGTGAGATTTGTAAACATCGTATTGAAGAAACACTACAAGTAAAAGGAATTAGATCCGCTGATTGGAATGTTGACAACAAAATGCTTAACCTTGTTTACAATCCTGGTATTCTTTCCTTTCAGAAAATTAATAAAATGATAGCAGGGGCGGGGCATGATACCGAACTTGAAAAAGCAAAGAATATGGTGTATAGTGAACTGCCTGCCTGCTGTCATTACCGAGAGATGGAAAAAATGGTGGATAAAGTAAAGAGTAGTCTTGATAAATCAGGAGTCATCAATATGGTAGCTATGAAAGCAGATAGCTCTTTACCTGGTAAGGAAACACATATAGTAAAGGGAGTAGTACTGGAAGAAGATAATAAAGGTTCTTTCAAACCATTAATTGGCGCATCTGTTATATGGCTAGGAACAAGCAATGGAACTGTTACAGATACAAGCGGAGTTTTTGCAATTAATCACAAAGGCTATTCAGATCGTCTTGTAATTAGTTATACAGGTTATAAGTCTGATACTATGGCGGTAACAAATTTGGAAGAGGTTAAAATCGTCCTTGCTTCGAATAAGCAATTAAGTGAAATAAGGATTGTAGCCAAACAACGTTCTTCATATGTATCTGCATTAAGCCCAATCCGCACACAGGTAATGACCGAAAAGGAATTATTCAAAGCTGCTTGTTGCAATCTCAGTGAAAGTTTTGAAACTAATCCATCAGTTGATGTTTCTTACAACGATGCAGTGACAGGTAGCAAGCAAATCCAGTTACTTGGCCTGAGTGGAAATTATACACAGCTTACTGTTGAAAATCTTCCCGGCCCGAGAGGTATTGCTACTTCGCTTGGTTTAAATTCTATTGCCGGGCCATGGGTTGAATCAATACAGTTGAATAAGGGAGTTGGCTCAGTAGCAAATGGTTTTGAAAGTATCGCCGGGCAAATCAATGTTGAATTAAAGAAACCTGAAAAAGCAGAAAGACTTTATCTGAATGCTTACATAAATGATATGGGTAAAACAGATCTGAACCTGAATCTTTCTCAGAAATTTGGAAAAAAGTGGAGTACAGTATTATTGCTGCATGATGATTTTCTGAATAATAAAACGGTGGATTATAATAAAGATGGCTTTCGGGATTTACCCACCGGAAATTTATTAAGTGCGGTAAACCGGTGGAAGTATGAAGATGGCAAAGGTGTTATAACACAATTTGGGTTTAAAATTCTGA
>JANLSA010000351.1:0-2080 GCA_031362085.1 Bacteroidota bacterium
TTGCTTGGCACCAAACATGGTATTGGAAATTGTATTGTAATGAACCAGCTGGACGAATATTACCCAGCAGGTGTAAAAGAATTTAAATACATGGTTGAAAAAAATAAGATTGAAATACCCACAGGCATCTGTAAAAATTTAAGTGATGCTGATTTTGATAAAATGATTAATGTAAGTATGGGCATGAAACCGCTATGGGAAAATGCATTGGGCAAAGACTGGGAAAAAATAATGACCTGGGAGAAGTTAAGGGCTTTGTATGAAAAGTTGTAATTAAAGCCATCTGCACAAGGGGATATTATTTTTTTAATATCCTTTGTAATTGTCTTGCCGATTTGAATCCACATTTAGAAGCTATATACTCAATAGTATATTCTGGATTATTAAGCATCGTACTTGCATATTCTTTTCGTAACAGGGTAAGGTATTCAAGAACCGTAGAGCCTGTCTTTTCTTTAAATACCCTACTAAGGTTTCTTGAACTCATTCCAACCAATGAGGCAAGTGATTCTATATCGTTTTCCTTAGAAAGATTATCAATCAGGAAATCCTGCACTTCATGTACTTGTGGATTAATATGATTTCTGTAATCAAGATAAATGCTTTGTTGTTTATGTGTTCCACTTCGCCTATGGTAAACAACAAGACCTCTTGCTACCTTATGCGTAAATAGCGGGCCTTTTAAATCTTCAAGGATAGCCAGAGCAAGATCAATCCCTGCGCTGATGCCGGCACTGGTGTAAACATTATTGCTTTTTACAAACAGGATATCAGACAGAACCTTTGCCTGGGGAAACTCAAGTTGTAATGCTTTTACTCTCCTCCAATGAGTAGTGCATTCTGTATCTTTAAGCAAGCCTGCATGTCCTAAAGCAAAAGCTCCGTTACAAATTGAACCAACAGTTATTTTTATATCTGAACATTCTTTAAGCCATTTAAAGAATTCTCTTTCTGCTTTAAAAGGAATGCTGTTTACATATTCATTATCCATTCCCGGAACAAAAACAAAATCACCTTCTTTTAATTTTGCTGTTTTAAAGTTTGCAAGTTTTCCAAACCCAAGTCCGGCAGTGCTGATGGACTCCTCACAGAACTGATAAAATTCAATATCAATTTCAAACCCATAAAATTTCGCTTCGGTAAAAACCTGCACTGGCCCGGCAAGATCAAGTAACTCAACAGTGGGTGGAATAATAAAGGCAACCTTTTGCATATTTTTTGATTATTAATTTGTTTAAATAAAGGTAAGAAGAAGTGTATTTGTTGAGACGGACAATAGGCGGTCAATTACAGACAGAAAAAAGCCGTTCACTCAAGAACGGCTTTGTAAGGTTTTGCAGGCGTGCCTTATTTGCAATTTGCACAAGTACAGTTGGAACCGCAATTGCAATTAACGCATGTACAGTTTACATTACTGCATTTTACATTTTGAGTGTTTTGACTCACTGTTGTTGTTGATTTCATAATTAATTTTTTAATTGTTATTTGATAGTGTAAAAATAGTTTAAGAAAGAGGGGTGGCCGTTACACTACTTTGGGCAAGCGTTATAAAATTTTGGGATTAGATCTTATCTAATGATTTGCGCTTTGCCATACCTATCTCCTTAAAGTAGGTGGGTGTTAAACCTGTAATCTTTTTAAATTGGGTGGAAAGATGTGCAACACTACTATACTCCAGATCGAAAGCGATCTGCGATAGGGTCAGTTGACCATATATCAGTAGTTCTTTAGCTTTTTCAATACGTTGTTCAATAAAATAATTCTCAATGGTCCTTCCTTCAACAGATGAAAATAAACTACTCAGGTACGTGTATTCATGATTCACATTTTCGGAGAGATAATGCGAAAGCTTTTTTTTGCTTTCTTTTTCATTCACTTCGTTACGGGCCTTTTTAATAACCAGTTGTTTGATTTTTTCGATTAGGCCGCCTGAATAATTATCAATGATCTCAAAGCCTATTTTATTCAGTTTTTCTGCAAGCCGCTTTTTTTGATGTTGCGATATTTCTTCCACTAAATTTATCTCACCAAAACTTACTTTTTGAAAAGCGATGTTTTCATTTTTCAAAATATCTTCTAC